>NZ_VOYN01000032.1:0-39403 GCF_013420275.1 Acinetobacter sp. YH01020 | reverse complement strand
GGAAGCAGATGAAATATTATTGGCGAGATTTTCAAGTCATGGCAGCTGACAAAATAGAGCAATGGGTTGAGAAAGTATCAAACCTATTCGGAAAAGAATACATGTTTACTTTTTAATGGAGACTTATAGATGTCGTACGCCAAAATATTGGAACCATTGATGAGATTCAACTCTATATATTGTGTTCAAATACAATCATTTATATTGCCGAAAATACACCGGGTTATTACTATTTCATTGATCAACTGCATCAGAATTTTCCAGAAATAGATGAAATTTGGCAAATTTCAATCATTGCAGATGATTCAGGGCAACCATTCAATATTTAAAAAAAAGGCAATGGTCATTGATATGAAAAGTTATTTAGCCGTCTACGATATTGGCGCATAATTTGCTTGCTTCTACCTAATTTTTTACTGTTTGATATAACAAATTAGGAAGTTGAAGTGACTACAGGCTACTTACGCGGGCAAGACTTAATTGACCAGATCCAACAACAGGATTATTCCAGAGATCTAATTGGATATCATGGCGATGTACCTCAAGTCGTATGGCCTAATCAGGCACGTATCGCAGTGCAGTTTGTGTTGAACTATGAAGAGGGTGGAGAAAACCATATCGAACATGGGGATGCAGGATCAGAACAATTCTTATCCGATATTATTGGAGCGGCCAGTTTTCCTGCCAAACATATGTCGATGGACTCGATGTATGAATATGGCTCCAGAGCCGGTTTTTGGCGGATTCATGAAGAATTTAAAAAACGTGATTTACCTATGACGGTCTTTGGCGTTGGTATGGCTTTAGCGCGCAATCCTTATATCGTCGAAGCGATCAAACAAGCCAACTATGATGTCGTTTCACATGGTCAACGCTGGTTACATTATCAGGATATGCCGATAGAGCTGGAACGTCAGCACATGGATCAAGCGATTAGTGTGCTTGAAGCTTTATTTGGAAAGACGCCTATTGGCTGGTACACAGGGCGTGACAGTCCCAACACACGTCAGCTATTGGCTGAATTTCCGCAAATTAAATATGACTGTGATCACTATGGTGATGATTTACCTTTTTGGAGTCATTTGACGAATGAAAATGGTCTAACCCGTCCTCATTTAATTATTCCTTATACACTCGAAAGCAATGATATGAAGTTTTGTTCACCGGGTGGTTTCAACAGTGGTGAACAATTTTATCAATATCTTAAAGATGCTTTTGATGTGCTATATGAAGAAGGTGAAAGCGCGCCAAAAATGTTATCGATTGGGATGCATTGTCGTATTTTAGGGCGACCAGGCCGTTTTAAAGCACTACAACGATTCTTAGATTATGTGCAATCACATGAAAAAGTCTGGATCTGTCGCCGTGGTGATATCGCGGAACATTGGTATACACATCATGCAGTCTAATAAAAAAATATTTGGATAAAGAGGAGCTTAGCTCCTCTTTTTTTAGGCCTGTACTTAGGTAACTGACATCATAGACCTAGGTTGGCACTGATATTGCAAAACTAAATTTGAACAATCATTCAATAATTTTAGGCGATTTTATAGTGCAACTTGTTGAATTTAATAAAGCATCCGAAGCAGATGTAAAAACTTTTTTAAAGCACTGTGTGCAAATTGAAAGCTGGGCAGAACACATTGTGGCGCAGCGCCCTTATACCTCTGTCACGCAAATCACAGATCAAGCAGTAAAAGCTGCAAATGCTTGGACTTGGGATGAAATCAAAAATGCTTTGGATAACCATCCCCGGATTGGTGAAAAAAAGGCGCAGGCTGAATTAAGTAGTTTTGAACAACAATTTTCAAATCGAGAACAGTCTAAAATTTCAGCAGATGAAGAAACTCAATTTGCATTGCTCAAAGGCAATATCGCGTATGAGAAAAAGTATGGTTATCTCTTTTTAATCAAAGCCTCTGGCCTTAGTAGTGAAGATGTACTACAGGCACTGCAATATCGATTATTGAATGATCCTGAAACTGAAAAACGAATTGTTCATCATCAATTGGCTGAAATTGCCTTATTAAGATTAAAACAGGAGCTTAGCGCATGATTAGCTCACATATTTTAGATACCAATCTGGGTAAACCTGCAGCGAATGTCCACATTCAATTATTTAATGCACACGGAGAGTTACTAGGTTCAGCCCAAACCAATGCAGATGGTCGCGTCAATGATTTTGCGCTGAAGGACTTTACAGCAGGTGCTTATAGCCTTGAATTTGCGACTGCTGAATATTTTCAGACTTTAAATACCGAAACCTTTTTTCCGAAAGCTGTGATTCATTTTTATGTAAAAGATGCCTCGCAGCATTTTCATATTCCTTTACTCATCAGCCCATTTGCATATTCAACGTATCGTGGCAGCTAAGAGCAAAGTTAAAAAATAGGGGATATAAAAATGACAGAACAAGATAAAACAGATTCACCAGAACATGAATATTTAGGCGCAGGGAAAAGCCTTGCCTATGGTTTACAGCATGTATTAACCATGTATGGCGGTATTATCGCTCCGCCATTGATTATTGGTACAGCCGCGGGACTTGAACCTGCGCAAATCGGTTTATTGATTGCGGCAGCGCTTTTTGTCGGTGGCTTGGCGACCATCCTACAAACCGTAGGTGTGAAATATATCGGTGCAAAATTACCCTTAGTTCAAGGGGTTTCATTTGCAGGTGTGGCGACGATGATTGCCATAGTAACCGCAGGCGGTGGGCTTTCTGCTGTTTATGGCGCGGTGATTGTTGCATCCTTGGTTGGCTTTTTTCTAGCACCTTATTTTTCAAAAATTATTCGTTTTTTCCCACCGATTGTAACTGGCTGTGTGATCACCGTGATTGGTCTCTCATTGCTTCCTGTAGCGGTACGCTGGATGATGGGGGGCAATAATAAAGCACCAGACTGGGGAAGTGCTGAGAACATCAGCTTGGCATTTTTAACTTTGGGTATCGTGATTGCGCTGAATTTAACACGTAATGCAACCATCCGACGTTTATCTATTTTGTTGGCCATTGTCTTCGGTACAGTGCTCGCTTATGCCTTTGGCTTTGGCGATTTTTCTAAAGTTGCACATGGTAACTGGATTCAATTTCCAAGCTTCTTTGCTTTCGGTATGCCAACTTTTGAGATAAGTGCCATTATTGCCATGCTGATCGTGACTTTAGTGATTATGACTGAAACGACGGCAGACATTATTGCTGTCGGGGAAATTGTAGGTACCAAAGTGGATGCTGAGCGTATTACCAATGGCTTACGTGCAGATATGCTATCTAGTGCAGCAGCGCCAATTTTCGGTTCATTCATGCAAAGTGCTTTTGCACAAAATGTCGGTTTAGTCGCGATTACAGGCGTGAAAAGTCGCTTTGTTGTCGCTGCGGGTGGAATGATTTTAGTCGTATTAGGCGTTCTACCAATTATGGGGCGACTGATTGCAGCGATTCCAGTCCCTGTATTAGGTGGTGCTGGTTTAGTTTTGTTTGGAACGGTTGCGGCAAGTGGTATTCGTACCTTGGCGAAAATTGACTATAACGAGCAAAAGAACCTCATCATTGTTGCGACTGCAATTGCAGCAGGGATGATTCCAATTATCGATCATTCTTTCTATGCAAACTTCCCGAAATGGGTGCAAACACTCTTTCACTCAGGTATTAGTTCAACTTGTTTGATGGCGATTATTTTAAATATTGTGTTCAATCATTTGAATTTATTTAAAAATAAAGAAGTGAATATGAGCAAAGATCAGGTTAAAAACCCAAGCATGGCGATAGATGTGCATCATTAATCATGGCAGATCTTGGGTCTTGAACCATACGATGATTCATAGAATATAGTTTGTATCGAACAATAAAGCCCTCGAAGTAGAGGGCTTTTTTATTGCGATATTTTTTAATTAAACTATATCAAGAGGTGAAATAAATTATGTATTAACAGATGGTTAGATGGTTAGATGGTTAGATGGTTAGATGGTTAGATGGTTAGATGGTTAGATGGTTAGATGGTTAGATGGTTAGATGGTTAGATGGTTAGATGGTTAGATGGTTAGATGGTTAGATGGTTTTTAGTCTATTTAACTCTAAGTATTTAAGCTAAATACATTAATTTGAAATGTGAATAGGCATTGGGAACTGGAACACATCACAATTATGCCCAGTCCCAATACGATCGATGACGGCAAAGCTACTTGGTGCTTCGAGTGTCAGGAGAGGATGATGCCATGTTCCTGCACGATAGTTGACTCCTTGGCTACCATCAGTGATGAAAGCACATAGCTGTGTAAGATCGGGGCTGTGATCATCCAACGCAGGTGCAACTACCACTAAAAAAGCCTGCGCTTGCATTGGAATAAACGCTTGTGAACCGTTGGGATGACGCTCTAACATCGAAATCGTAAATGGCAATTCAGTGGTTTTGATATTTCTAAAGATGCTAATTCCAGCAACCGCATCAGCTGAAATTTCTGTTTCTACGAGGGCATGATATCGCTCTGTATGTGCGTCATTGATGTGGAAAAAATCATGTCCAGTCGTACAAATAACCTCACCAAAAGGTGCAAAGCCTTCAATACTTAGAGCTTGTATTTTTATGCTGTGTGTCATGTTTAGATATCTTATAGGGCATTTAATTAAAAAAATTGAAACCATACACATAGGAAGCACGAAGGCTTCCTATTTTATCAATATTGCAATTAAGGATGTATTTTTCCCCATAACCGTATGCGACTAATCCCCCCGTCAGGAATCATATTGATGCGGATATGCGATATTTTTTCATGCTTTAAAATCTCACTGACAAAGCTATGAATATGATCCATCTGCATGTCTTGTGCGTCGAGCAAAAACGGCCAGAACATACTTTGCGGAATCAGTTGAGGGTCAGTGGCATCTTCCACATAAATAGCTTGTATGGACACTTGCGCAGGGAAGTTGCCTTTAAAATGGGCAGTATCAATATCAATTTTCTCTATTGCACCAGATTGACCCAAACCCAAAATACACCAGTCAAAACCTGGTGCACGGCGACGTTTAGTTTCCCAACCATCTCCCATATTGATGCCGCGACCAGGGTTAATTAAGTTTCGTGGATGTCCAAAATGAGCATCACTATAAGCAATAACACGTCCACCATTTTCTAGTGCAACGAGGTCTAATGTGCTCGTACTGTCTTGAATTTGAAACTGAACTTCACCATAGACTTTAAATCGTGCAATACCGCCGTCTGGATATATATTTAAACGTACATGGGTAAAAACTTGATCATTTGAGACCTTCAATATATGGTGTTGGCTCGGGCCCAATACGGTATTGTCTAAGATATTGACCCATGCTGCCTGTGCTAGCTCACCACTTGGTGCAAAACAGGCTTCAACTGATGCGGAAGCTGGATAATTCCCTGTAAAGAATGTTGTATCAATATCTAAGGCTTGAATTCGTCCAGCAACACCGAGTTGGATGATTGCCCAATCATAACCTGCATGGCGTTTACGACGCGTTTCCCAACCATCCATCCATTTGCCATGATCATCAAATTTATCTTCGACGAAGATAGGTGCATTAAATTGAAGCATGCGTTTTGCTTCTGCAAAAAAATCATCTGAACATTCAAGTATTTTTGCACCAATACGGTCATCTGCTAAATTTGTAAGTGTCTGTAATTGTGCAGGAATATCAAAACTTGGTGCGAGTAAAGTCGCCATATATAAAATCCATTCACTATTTTCATTTAAAACATATGCATTTTGTTTTTAGTGTTAAAAATTTAACATTTGATAAAAACAAGCATTTACACGTGTTTAGAAGCACAGCGTGTGCCAACTTTAGATTTTTTTATTGTTTGTTTGAAAAAATGGCATGCTTTTCGCTTTTTAGGAGAAAGATATTTAAAAAAACACAGGGGAGTTATAGATGGACATTACAATTATTGGTGCAGGTATGGCGGGCCTAACGACAGGGATCGCTTTGAAAAAATTTGGACACCAAGTAACCATCTATGAACAGGCAGAACAAATTTTACCTGTTGGAGCCGCTATTTCTTTATGGTCTAACGGTGTCAAATGTTTGAACTATTTGGGGCTAACCGAACAAGTCGAAAAGCTCGGTGGCAAGATGGATCACTTAGCCTATATCGATGGTTTAACTGGCGATGTTATGACGCAGTTTAGTCTGTTTCCTTTAATTGAAGAAGTTGGACAGAGACCATATCCTGTTTCACGTGCAGACTTACAAAATATGCTCATGGATGAGTTTGGCCGTGAGAATATTCATCTAGGCAAAAAAATGGTGAGCTTCTCAGAACAAGATGATCAGGTGATCACCCGTTTTACCGATGGAAGTAAGGTTCAGGCTGATTTATTGGTTGGTGCAGATGGTACACATTCACTGACACGGGTGTATGTATTGGGGGAACAAGTTGAGCGCCGCTATGCAGGTTATGTCAATTGGAACGGTTTAGTCGATATTTCAGAAGAATTTGCTGCGGCAGATCAATGGACGACATTTGTAGGAGAAGGTAAGCGCGTTTCGCTGATGCCCGTTGCCGACAACCGATTCTATTTCTTCTTTGATGTACCTTTGGCAGCAGGCTTAGAAAATGACCGCACACAATATAAGGCCTTATTTAAAGAATACTTTAAAGGTTGGTGTGAACCGGTTCAAAAGCTAATTGATGCTGTAGATGCCAAAAAAACCAATCGGGTAGAAATTCATGATATTGAACCTTTTGCAGATTTCTACAAAGGTCGTGTGGTGATAGTGGGTGATGCAGCACACAGCACAACGCCTGATATTGGACAAGGTGGTTGCCAAGCAATGGAAGATGCAATTTATTTAGCTCGTTCTTTGCAAATCAATACTTTGGGCTTACAAGATTCATTGCGTCGTTATCAAAATAAACGTAATGAACGTGCTAATGAATTGGTTCTGCGAGCGCGTAAACGTTGTGATGTGACGCATATGAAAGATGAAAGTGTGACGCGTGAATGGTATGCAGAACTGCGTAAAGAACAAGGCAATCATATTATGAAAGGCATCATTAGTAATATTGTAGGCAATCCATTGGATTAAAAAAATAAACTAATAAAACTTTAGCTTTCAGCAGCCAGTACGGGTTATTCGCACTGGCTTTTTTTAAATAATTATTTGCTATTACAACGCCAAAATATTGGTTTTAGGGGGTCATGGATTTTAAATTGATTTTAATTTCTTCCATTTTTTCCACCAAATGATTAATCATGATCTGAGAAATTCGAGAAGTTTGGCGCTTCGATGCGACACATAAAGCAATGGTCAAACTGTGCAAACCTTTTTCACGGATCGGTTTAAAAATAATCTTATTATTCTCAAGCAATGGCAAAGCATCCATATATGACATCAAACTGATGCCTAATTGTTGTTGAATCAATGACAGTATCATTCTAATGTCATTACATTCGATCTTTTGAATAGGACTAAACTTATGATGTTTATATAAAGTCTGTACATATTCACTAATAATGAGTGGATCACTCGGCAAAATATGCCGTTCATTTAACGTATCTGAAAGATAAATTTTATCCATTCCACCCAGGGTATGATGCGGCGACATCACAAAGCCCAACGGAATTTCTATAAAGGATAAAATCTCTAATTGGCTATGGCTTTTAGGATTTAAAATAATGCCAAAATCTAATTCTGCATCAACGATTTTTCTGGAAATATCTTCACTGCTATTCATGCTGATGTTGAGGTTGATCCACGGATAAGTTTCAGCCATCTTTTGAATACAGTCGACAACAAAGCTATCATTCAAAGCCGCAATAAAACCCATTTCAATGTTTCCACGGTTTAAGCCTTGGATTTCATCAAATCGAGTTCGCGTCAGTTGATATTCTTTTTGCCATTTTAATAAATCGGCATACAGTAATTCACCCGCAAGCGTCAGTTTTAAGCCCTGAGGTAGTCGTTCAAATAGGGTAACCCCCAGTTCTTCCTCTGCCAAAACGATTTGTCGATGTACTGCCGAGACTGAAATAAAAAGTTGTTCAGCAGCTTTGCGTAGACTTCCAGTCCGTGCAACCGCCATAAAATATTCAGAAAATCTAGAAAAAGTAATCGACATACAGGCTTCAATCTCTATCGCGTAAATAGCGAATCATAATGTTATGTATTTTAAGCGATATTCATGCCAGCTTTATCAAATCAAGCAGGGTTCAATGCTTAATGTTCTAAAAAACAGAACAATCTATGCAAATCATTCTAATAGACAGAAATGTGTTTAGAATTTAATTTCGACTTAGAAAATAAGGATTTAGCAAAATTTAAATAGCGCTAAATGCGAAAGAAATATTGCAATTGTCGAGATGAACTATGAATGCCATTCCAGTACTCAATTTATTTACCCAACCTCAGTGCAGTACATTTGATGCTAACGACTGGAATATTTTGGCGCAGCATTGGTATCCCGTTGCATGTGTAGAAGATGTTTCGATTGAACCGCAACAAGTGCAATTACTCGATGTAAAAATGGCGTTGTATCAAACTGAAAGTGGAAAAATTCATTTGGTTCGTGATATCTGTCCACATCGTGGGGTGCCATTAACCAAAGGCTGGGTCAAGGGTGAAGATATTATTTGTCCATATCATGGTCTACATTATAACGGTGCAGGAAAGTGTGTAAAAATTCCTGCACAGCCTGAGCTGACACAAATTTCAGAGCGTTTTTCATTAACTAAATTTCCAGTCGTATTGAAATATGGATTGGTGTGGACCAGTTTATTTAACCGCGATGAATCTACGGCCAATTTTCCAGATTTAGACACGTGGGATACAGAGCAGCACCAATCTATATTGCCACCTTATGTAGATATTGGTGGTTCAAGTGGGCGTCAGCTCGAAGGCTTTATTGATGTTGCACATTTCGCATGGGTGCATCATGAGAGCTTTGCAGACCGTGAAAATCCTAAAGTACAAAAATATTCCACAGTACGTACGGACTATGGACTACATACAGAATATCTCAGTGATGTGAGTAATTATCCGCATGGCTTACAACATTTAGCGCCAGAAGATTTTTTATGGAAAAGAACATTTGATGTCTATCCACCATTTTCAGCAATTTTAACCATCGATTTTCCTGAAAATGGGGTGTTGAAAATATTAAATGCCTGTTGTCCTGTATCGCATAATAAAACCCGTTTATTTGTACCTTTAACTCGAAATTTTGATACCACAGGAGATTTACAAGCAGTTTATGATTTTAATGCACAAATTTTTGCTGAAGATCAGGACATGGTGGAAAGTCAAAAACCTGAGGAATTGCCACTGGATATCAGTATGGAGGCGCATTTCGAAGCAGATCGCTCATCCACAACCTATCGTCGCATATTAGCCGAATGGGGGCTAAGTAAACGTTATACCGTTTAATTTTTATTTTCGAATAATTTCATTCTTGGTTTTCATACAAAAAAAGCGACTCAATCGAGCCGCTTTTGACTTTGTACATAAAGGATTAGTTTACACGTATCCATGTTTGGCTGCGTCCAAGCGCAGATACACCAATATAGCCACGACCATTCAAGGTCTTGCCGTCATTCGACATTTTGGCATTGAAACTATAGGTTTTACCATTTTTCGGGTCAGTAATTTTACCGCCGTCATAGGTATTTTTACCGGTATTTTTCAAACCATTCACGATTTGTACACCGAGTAATGGTTTATTGTGGAATTTACCAACACATTTTTGGCAGTTTTCTGCTTCACCTGGGGTGAGTACATCCACGATTTTTGCAGATAAAACGCCCTTTGATGTTTCATTAAATTGAACTACAGATAAAGGTTTTTTGGTTTGGTCATCGATGGTTTTCCATTTAGTACCATGCAATGGATCAGCAGCCAAAGCTAAGCTAGACACCAGTGACAAACCGATTAGGCTAAGAGTTGTTTTTATCATTTTAGAACCTCTATTGAACATAGTAAGAGATGTGCATCCCTGATCTTCCAAAGGGTGGATACACAAGACTTGGAAAATTACAAAGCATCAGCCTTGTTGTCTTCAAGGGCTATATTCACAAAAAAATAAGTATATATTGTGGATTTTATATACTGATTTTGAATATGTAGAATCTGGATCGTGTAGAA
The DNA here is from genome assembly GCF_013420275.1 of Acinetobacter sp. YH01020. NCBI lineage: Bacteria > Pseudomonadati > Pseudomonadota > Gammaproteobacteria > Moraxellales > Moraxellaceae > Acinetobacter > Acinetobacter sp. YH01020. Next base: position 29,292 of record NZ_VOYN01000032.1, on the reverse strand, counting down.
AAATAGAATAAATGTTGAGCTTTGTTTATAACATTTGGGATTTGTATCACTTTTATAAATATCAAACGCTGTTTGAGCTGAAAAATTTAGAGCTACAATCCCAAAAAAAGCCGGAGCTAAAAGGCTCATTTAAGTTTTCAATTTTTGCTCTAATCATGTTGAATTACATTAATTTGATTTGAAGCAATAACGCTAAAGAGCTATGTATAGCATTCATATTTTACAATTAAATAAAATCATTTCATTCATAGATCAGTTCTCGTTAAGCTTGTGTTATGAATAATATGAAAATGCAGCTTGTTCACTGAACGAGATTAAGTGTGTATAGGAATAACGATGAAAAATTTTAACAACAAAGTCGCAGCCATTACTGGAGCAGGTTCAGGTATTGGGCAGCAGTTAGCCATTCAACTGGCTCAATCAGGTGCGCATCTAGCATTAAGTGATCGCAACCTTGACGGTCTTGCACAAACGGCTGAAATGATTAAGCACACCGGTGTGAAAATAATTCAGACCCAATTAGATGTGTCTGATCGTGCCGCTGTAGAGCAATGGGCGGCTGCAACCCAAGCTGAATTTGGCCAGGTCAATTTGATCTTTAATAATGCAGGTGTCGCGTTAGCCAGTACTGTAGAAGGTATGCATTATGATGAAATTGAGTGGATTATGAATATTAATTTCTGGGGCGTGGTATATGGGACAAAAGCATTTTTACCGTATTTAAAACAAAGTGGCGATGGACATATAGTTAATATTTCCAGCTTATTTGGTTTGACGGCTCAACCGACTCAAAGTGCCTATAATGCAACGAAGTTTGCGGTACGAGGTTTTACTGAATCTTTACGCCAAGAATTAGACTTGGAAAATGCTGGAGTCAGCGCAACTTGCGTGCATCCGGGTGGGATTCGAACCAATATTGCAGATAGCGCGCGTATGAGTGACAGTATTCGTGCGTTAGGGATGAACCCAGATAGGGCAACCAAAGCATTTAATAAAGTGCTAAAAACACCGCCTGAAGTCGCAGCAAAAGTCATTTTAGATGCGGTAAAGCAGAATAAACGTCGAGTTTTAATTGGTAATGATGCCAAAATTATTGATTTAATTCAGCGAATTGCACCTACACGTTATGCCCAAGCCATAGATCTACTTAGTGGTAAGAAAAAACGTAAATAATTCAAAGATAAGTAAAAAAGGGATGATGCAACATGATCCCTTTTTTATCCTATAGAGCTCTTAATTTCGAATATTGAATTTTTAAGTTTAAATGACAAGAAAATCAAAAAATTGAGTTTTCGATTAAACAAAGAAGATGTAGTGTTCCATCTTCTTTGTATTGACAATGCGTTTGGACATTATGAACTTTTAGAATCTTGAGTCGTTGTCATCGGTGCTTGTGTGGCTACTCGTTGGTGCTTGTGTGGCTACTCGTTTGGTCAAAATGACATGTGCAGCGACACCGATACAAATCCCCCAAAATACTGAGCTTAGCCCTAAAAAATGCATACCTGAGGCTGTCGCTAAAAAAGTGATTAGCGCCGCATCACGGTTGGCCTCATTTTTCATCGCAACGGACGTGTTTGTTCCAATCGCACCTAATAACGCTAAACCTGCAAGTGCAGCGACCAACTCTTTAGGTAATAGGCTAAATAACATGACAATACTGCCTGCAAATAAGCCGCCTAAAATATAAAAAATACCATTGGCAATACCAGCTATATAACGTTTTTCTTTTAGTTCATGTGCATCTTTGCCCATACACATGGCTGCGGTAATAGACGCTAAAACAATGGTAATGCCGCCGACACATGCTACAGCGAGCGAGGCAATACTGGTCGCAGTGATAATGGGCTTGGCTGGCGTGTCATATCCACTGAGTTTCATGATCGCCATCCCCGGAAGGAATTGACCACTCAGACTGACTAAAATTAAGGGAATTGCCAAATTTAAAGTTGTGTTCCAAGTCCAAGTTGGAGCAATAAACTGTGGTATAGCGAGCTGAAAATTTACATCAACAGGATTGATTTTCCCTAATGTAAAACTCAGGACAACACCAGTTAGCAAGACCCAAATCATCGCGTAGCGTGGCGATAGTCTTTTCGATATGAGAAAGACCAGTAACATGCCAAAGACAATGATCGGCATACTATCTGTAGCAGTGAACAGTCCAAGCCCAAACTGAAATAAAATACCTGCCATCATTCCCGCAGCGACATCTTGAGGAATCCATTTTAGGAGTTTGTCAAAATAGCCGGTGATGCCAATCAAAAAAATAACAATAGCAGACGTGATATAAGCCGCTATGGCTTCATTCAGCGAAATATTCGGAAAGAGCGTGACTAAAAGAGCCGTACCGGGCGCTGACCACGCGGTAATCACCGGGGTTTTATATTTAATAGAGAGATAAATACCCGCCAGTGCTGCGCCAATAGAAATCCCCCAAATCCATGAAATCATCATGGCTGGGGAGACTTGGGCTTTTTGTGCGGCTTGGAAAAAAATAATCAGTGGACCTGAATAGGAGATCAGCACGGCTAAAAATCCTGCAACCGTCGCTGAGATCGACCAATCTTCTTTTAATGTTTTTAACAGGGGTGCCATCGCTTTTGCCTCCATGCGACTATGTCAATGAGCCTGTTGAATTAAACCAATGACGGTATAGCGTTTAACCTTGATCTCCACCACCAACAGGGACGACTGTTCCTGTCATATAAGATGAATCATCGGATGCCAAAAATAAGATGGCATTCACTTGTTCCTGAATTGTGCCATAGCGTCCTAAGAATGTACGGTCAATGGTTTGATCGACCACGTCTTGCATCCATTGTTTTTCATGATCTGACAATGGATTGGTATTTCTTGGTACTTTTCGTGGTGGGGCTTCTGTGCCACCTGTGGCTACGGCATTGACTCGAATACCATCTTTGGCATGTTCAAAAGCGAGAGCAGCGGTTAAGCCATTAACCCCACCTTTTGACGCTGAATATGGCACACGGTTAATACCACGGGTTGCAATAGAAGATACATTTACAATTGTCCCTTGCTGATTTTGAATCATTTCAGGTAACACGGCTCGGCAGCACCAGAGGGTTGGAAATAATGAACGATTAACTTCCTTAATGATTTCTTCTTCTGAAAACTCTTGGAAGGGCTTCATCCAAATCGCACCTCCGACGTTATTGATCAAGATATCAATTCGGCCATATTTTTCAATGGCTTGGGTAGCAACTGATTGAGCGCCTGCATATGTTTCAAGATTGGCTTTAACAATAATGGCATCGCCATTATGGGCTTGAATATCGTTCAGCGTATCTTCAACAAAATCTGAGAGATCTGCCAATACTACTTGAGCGCCTTCTCGAGCCACTTGTAGTGCCACTCCACGACCGATACCTTGAGCGGCACCGGTAACGATGACAACTTTATTGTTAAATCTGGCTTGTTCTGACATTAAACTATTCTCCCTTAATTCGCTGAGAATTTTTCAAACAAGAAGTTTGCAGGTTTAACGCCTTCGGTATCTAACCAGCCACGTACAGCTTCGACCATCGGCACAGGACCACAGAGGTAAATATCCACATCGCCATTGTTTAACCAATCTTTTTCAACATGACTGGTCACATAGCCTTTACGTTCATGCTGTGACTCAGGGTGAGCGACCACAGTACGGTATTCGAACCACGGGAGTTTGTTTTGTAATTCATCGAGCTTGTCTTTTGCCACGATGTCAAAGTCATTGGTTACGCCAAATACAAGACGAACAGGTTGTTCAGAACCTTTTTCTTCAAGCACTTGTAACATGGACATAAACGGCGCAATACCTGTACCACCTGCAAGCATGACCACAGGGCGGACAACATTACGCAGATAAAAACTACCAAAAGGTCCTTTGAAGGTCATTTTGTCGCCGGCTTTCGCATCGGCACTCAGGAAGGTACTCATTTTTCCTTCAGGGACATTACGAACCACGAAGCCTGTTAAACGATTGCCCGGCTTTGAACTAAACGAATACGAACGAGTTTCTTCAGTCCCCGGAATGCCGACATTGACGTATTGACCTGCCAAGAAGTTAATGTCCGGTTGACCTTCATCCAGTTGAATATCAAAGGTAATCGTAGAATCCGACATATTTTCAACACGTGACAATGTGCCTTGAAACTCATGAATTTCAGTTTTACACACGTCAGATGATGCACTGATTTGGAAAACCGCATCTGAACTAGGACGACATTGGCAAGCTAAAATATAACCTTGCTCAGCTTCTTCGGGGGTTAAAGCGTCTTCGATATAAGATTCTTCAGGCATGTCGTAAGTACCCGACTCACAAAATGCACGGCATGTCCCACATGCGCCATCACGGCAATCTAGAGGGATATTGATTTTTTGACGATAGGCTGCGTCGGATAGGGTTTCACCTTGAGCAACACTAATAAAACGAGTAACGCCATCTTCAAATTGAAGTGCAACATTATGGTTTGACATGGCTGAATATCCTTTTGAAAATCTGGTATAACGTGTCCTTTCAGCCAAATATCCTTCTGGCTGAAAGTTAAACCTTGCTTAGTGAAATAAGCTTTTAGAGGTGATAAATATCAATAACTTGGTTGATATAATCGTTTTTAAGAACTACATATTTGCTGAGGATTTTTGGCTGCTCGCCTGAAAAATCAATTTCATAACGTGACATGCCAAAGTAGCTATAGTTAGTTTTGTAGCGGAAACTTAAGGTGTTCCAGTTAAAACGCACCGTCACTTTGTCACCATCACGTTCAATAATCTCGACGTTATTAATGTTATGGCTGGTTCGTGTATCCGGCATCGTGGCAGATGAACGCTCAGTTTTAATGCGGAAGACACGGTCTTCTAAACCTTGACGGTCTGGATAATAAATCAAAGAAATCTCAGACTGCGGATCTTCCGTTAGGCGGTCATCGTCATCCCAAGCCGGCATCCAAAATGATGCAGATGGGGCATAGCACTCTAGCCACTCATCCCACTTTTCATCATCTAAAAAACGCGCTTCGCGGTAGAGGAACTGAGATACAGCTTCAATGCTTACGCTGTCTAAATGTGCAGTTGCATTCATGCGACATCTCCTTGTTCATTTGCAACTTGTTCAGCTAGTTCTTTTTCTTCAGCAATAGCGTGTTTCATGGTTTTTAACCAATATTGATGCTGAGCAAGGTAAAGACCTTCATCTTCGGTTTTGATGCCACTTAAAAGCGGTTTTAATCCAATTTCATTGGCTGCATCATCTGGTCCATGAATCCAGTGTTTTGAACCACGGCACATGTCGTTCCATTCCAGTTCAATCCCTGCATAACCGGCTTGGCAGGCACGGAATTCTTCTAAATCGTCAGGTGTTGCCATGCCTGAAGCATTAAAGAAGTCTTCATATTGACGAATACGACGTGTACGTGCTTCTGGCTCTTCACCGACAGGGGCGATACAGTAAATGGTGACTTCAGTTTTATTGACAGAAATCGGGCGTAAAACGCGAATTTGTGAACCGAATTGATCCATCAAATAAACGTTTGGATAAAGACATAGGTTACGTGAACGTTCGATCATCCATTTCGACATCGGCGCGCCAAATTTTTCGGTATATTCATCGGCTTTGCTAAAGTTTGGACGGTCTTCTGGGTTTGCCCATTGGGTCCATAACAACATGTGACCACTGTCAAAACCATAAGAACCACCACCTTGCTTGCCCCAAGAACCCGCACTCATAGCACGAATATTATCCGCTGCTTGTGCTTCTTTACGGTGCTGTGTGGTGGCTGCATAGTTCCAATGCACGGCTGAAACGTGATAGCCATCTGCGCCATTTTCAGCTGTCAGTTTCCAGTTACCTTCATAGGTATAGGTAGATGAACCACGTAAAACTTCCAAACCGTTTTCCGACTGACCTTCGATCATGTCGATAATTTTGGTGGTTTCACCTAAGAATTCTTCAAGGCTTGGCACATCAGGATTTAAGCTACCAAATAAAAAGCCTTTATAACTTTCAAAGCGCGCGACTTTTTTCAAGTCATGTGAACCATTTTGGTTAAAGCAATCTGAATAACCCGCTTCGGCAGGGTCTTTAACTTTGAGCAATTTACCTGAGTTATTAAAAGTCCAACCATGGAATGGACAGGTGTAGGTTGCTTTATTGCCTTTTTTATAACGACATAACTGTGCGCCACGGTGTGAGCAGGCATTGATCATGGCATTCAGTTCACCATTACGGTTACGTGCAATGATAATGGGCTGGCGACCGATATGAGTCGTGTAATAATCATTGTTATTTGGAATTTGGCTTTCATGTGCCAAATACACCCAGTTACCTTCAAAAATGTATTTCATTTCAAGATCAAACAACGCTTGATCGGTAAATACTGAGCGGTGCAGTTTAAATTCACCAGTATCAAAATTATCGACAAGAAGTTCATCAATACGATCTAGATGGCTGGTGTTAATTACAGGAATACGTGGCATGTCCATTCTCCGACTGTCCAATGAGGGGATAGTCGCCGAGTTGTCAAACTTGGATGAGACAGCTCGGCTTCCTTTGAGTGAGTAATTAAGCGCTAGCGCGTCGACGATCAACTTCAGTATTTGGTGCTGCGGCTTGTTCTTTAACTAACTCAACATTAAAGCTAATGTGCTTAAACGGTTGGTTTAGACCACGACGCGCAATTTCAGCTTCGTCTGTGATATCAACAGCAGTTGCTACCAGACCATCACGAGTTGCAAAGGCAAAGTCGTCCCAAAGGTATTTGTCACCTTCGATGTTGAATTGAGTAGTTAGCTTGCGGTAACCTGGTGCAGAGATAAAATAATGTACATGTGATGGACGGTTACCATGACGGCCTAATTTGTCTAAAACAAATTGAGTTGTACCTTCTGGAGGGCAGCCATAACCAACTGGCATCGTGGTTTGTGCAACATATTTACCGTCTTGGTCAGAAAGAATCGTACGGCGAAGGTTAAAGTCAGATTGTGACTTATCAAAGAAAGAATAGTTACCCAGGCTGTTGGCATGCCAAATTTCAACTTTAGCGCCTTCAATGATGTTGCCTTCGGTATCTGTTACTGTACCTTCAATAAACAGGGTTGGAATTTTATCGGTTTCCGTACCATCATCCATACGAGCAAAGCCAACTGATTCAGGTGCGCCAGCTACATATAAAGGGCCTTCAATGGTACGTGGTGTACCACCTGTAATACCTGCTTTCGCATCAGCTTCATCGGCACGTAAATCTAGATAGTGCTCTAAACCTAAACCAGCGGCTAAAAGACCTAATTCGTTCGCTTGACCCGCATCTGTAAAATACTCTAGACCTTTCCATAGTTCAGTTTGAGTAATATCTAGATCTTCAATCGCTTGGAATAAATCACCCAATAAACGTACCACAACTTGTTGTACACGTTGGTCAACAGGCCCTGTTGCTGTATCTACGTTCATTTGTTTAACCAGAACATCAATCTCTTGACGGTTCATACTATATCTCCTTAAGTATGCATTTAAGTATGGGTGGCTATCACTCGATAAAAGAGGTCTTTGGCTGCCACGTTCCTTGTTTGGTTGTCTAACAATACTTTTTAAGTTGTTTCGTGTAGCAGCTGAAGTTTCTTTCAGGTATGGGCTGCACGATGTTTTTGATCTGTTGGATGGGATTAAATTTGCTTAATCCTGTCTATGTGATATACCTTAAAAGAATAAAATCTTCACGTCGAAGATCAAATTTGCATTTTATTATACTTAATAGGTATTGATAGCCATGGAACTAAGACACTTAAGATACTTTGTCGCGGTGGTTGAAGAGCAGAGTTTTACCAAAGCGGCAGAAAAACTATATATAGCTCAACCACCTTTGAGTCGGCAGATTCAAAATTTGGAACATGAGCTTGGAATTCAGTTATTTGAACGCGGTAGCCGTCCGCTTAAGACTACAGAAGCAGGCCAATTTTTTTATCATCATGCTTTAAAACTTTTGTCTAATGCAGAAGAAATTAAATCAATGACGAAACGAATCGGTTTGACAGAAAGAACAGTGACAATCGGTTTTGTGAGCTCTTTATTGTTTGGTTTACTCTCGAATATTTTGTACTTATTTAAACAACAACATCCACATTTAAAAATAGAAATGGAGGAAATGGCCACCACAGAACAAATCAAAGCATTAAAGGAAGGTCGTATAGATGTCGGCTTTGGGCGTTTGCGTATTTCAGACCCTGCAATTAAACGGGTTTTACTGCGTGAAGAACGCTTAGTAGTTGCCTTACACGCTAGTCATCCTTTGGCACAAAAAAAGGAAGGAGTCTATCTTGCAGATCTGATCGATCAACAATTGATTTTTTACCCAAATCACAATAAACCGAATTTTTCGACCCAAGTGCGTGGCATATTTTCAGAGTATGGTTTGGAACCTAAAAAAGTACGTGAAGTACGTGAATTACAACTGGCCTTGGGCTTTGTTGCAGCGAATGAAGGGGTTTGTATCACCCCAATGAGTGCCCAAAGTGTGCAATTAACACATTTAACATTTGTTCCTATCTTAGATGAAGCCGCGATAAGCCCTGTATTTATGGCTGTGCGTAATATGGATGAAAGCGAAGATATTCGTGGTTTATTTGATAGTGTTTATCAAGTGTATGATTTAGAAGCGATTCCATATGATCGTGCTGTGTTTTAAATAATGTGTTGATAGACGTTCAGATGAACTGCAGTTATGAAATGATCTATTTAAATAAAGCGGAATGAAGGGATTAATTTGTATTCAACTTTTTAGGTATACAAACATGCCTAATCGGTTTTGGACATTAAGCACCGACTTATTCATTGTGAAAAGCGAATTTTACAAGCTTCACAATTAGGAGGTGGGCTATGCAAAACCAGAAAATTAATATTAATACCTTGGTTGATGAAGCCAAATTTACGCCATTTCATTGGGGTGTTTTGATTTGGTGTCTTTTGATTATTATTTTTGACGGTTATGACTTGGTGATCTATGGCGTTGCCTTACCGTTGTTGATGCAAGAATGGTCATTATCTGCGGTACAAGCGGGCTTACTGGCAAGTACGGCTTTATTTGGCATGATGTTTGGTGCAATGTGTTTTGGCACACTGTCCGATAAAATTGGTCGTAAAAAAACCATTATGATCTGCGTCGGTATTTTTAGTGGTTTTACCTTCTGCGGCGCTTTTGCAAGTACTCCAGTTGAGTTTGGTATTTTACGCTTTCTTGCCGGTCTAGGCATCGGTGGCGTTATGCCGAACGTTGTGGCATTAATGACAGAATACGCGCCAAAACGTATACGCAGCACCTTGGTTGCACTAATGTTTAGTGGTTATGCCATTGGTGGTATGGCTTCAGCATTATTGGGAGCTTGGTTAGTGCCAGTATATGGCTGGAAAATCATGTTTTATATTGCGATTATTCCATGTCTTGCACTGCCTTTAATTTGGAAATTCCTCCCTGAGTCATTGATGTATTTAACCTCGAAGCATCAAACAGATACGACTCGAACGATTGTCTCAAAAATTGCCCCTGAACATGTCCTCACAACGGATACTCAATTTGTACTCAATGAAGTTTCTGAAGAAGACAAAGCTCCGTTAAAAGCATTATTTCAACAAGGCCGTAGTTTCAGTACGTTCATGTTCTGGATTGCATTTTTCATGTGCTTATTGATGGTTTATGCACTTGGAAGTTGGTTACCAAAATTGATGATTCAAGCTGGCTATTCGCTAGGTGCAAGTATGATTTTCCTCTTTGCACTGAATATTGGTGGAATGGTAGGTGCTATTGGTGGAGGTGCTTTGGCAGACCGATTCCATATCAAGAAAGTACTAAGCATCATGTTCATGTGTGGCGCATTGGCTTTAATCTTACTGGGCTTTAACAGTCCGCAAATGGTTCTGTATACCTTAATTGCTGTAGCAGGCGCAGCTACCATCGGTTCGCAAATCCTACTTTATACCTTTGTCGCACAATACTACCCAACCACGGTACGTTCTACAGGTATGGGCTGGGCATCGGGTATTGGACGAATTGGTGCAATCGTTGGACCTGTGCTTACAGGGGCACTGTTAACCATGAATTTGCCGCATCAAATGAACTTCTTGGTGATAGCCATTCCCGGTGTTATTGCTGCATTGGCGATCTTTATGGTGAATTTGCAAGCGTCTGTAGAGGCATCTACTCAAGGTCAATCGCCAAAACTCAATACGCAAGCTATCAAAAATCCAGCGAATTAAGCCGATATTTAAAGATTTAACATTACCCCAAAATTTTAAGTTTCCAGGCCCTGATGCACAGCATGAGGGCTAGTGGGAAATTGTGACAAAAAATAAGGAAAGGGCATTGCCCAAATCGAGGTCAGGATGAAAACTCAAAAGCTAAATTTAGTCAAAAAAACCTTTAAAATTAAACCGATGATACTAGCTTGTGCAGTCGCGTTCCCCATGTGGACACATGCGGCAGTCAGCGAAGCTGAAGTTGAACAGTTGCGTGATGAAGTCAAAGCATTAAAAGCCATGATGCAGCAATATGTTCAGCAGCAAAACACTTTGTCGAGTGAAATCAAAGACGTAAAACAAGGATCTGTAGTTGCTGCGCAGAATCAAAAACCGACTCAAACACCGAGCCTGAGTTTAAATACCAAATCGGGCGCTGAGTTTAGCTTGTATGGCAATGTGCGAGCAGATGCATCTTATCAGACAGAAGGCGGCAGCTTATCTCGCCTGTATAACCAAATGAATAGTGTTCCGCTAGAAGGGAATGCTGAAAGTTCAGATCGTTTAAAAGCAACACTTGCTGCCACACGTTTAGGACTAGACTTTAAAACGCCGACTCAAGTGGGAGATGTAGGTGGTAAAATTGAAGTCGACTTTTTGGGTGCAAATGATGGACTACGTATTCGTCATGCCTATTTAACCTATGGTGATTGGTTGGTGGGGCAAACATGGTCTAACTTTGCTGTACCTGATTATATGCCTGAAACCATTGATGCATTGGGCTATGTCGGTGGTGCTGTTAAACGTACACCGCAAGTTCGCTATAGTCACAAATTTAGTCCAGAGACAAATCTTGTACTCGCTGCCGAAGATTCTAAGGATGACAGTTCAAACATGCATTTGCCTGCATTAACAGCGCGTTTAAACCATAAAATGACAGATACGCTGATGTTAAGCGCACGTGCGATGGGTGCTGAAAAGAAAACGGATACGGATACAGAAACCGCATGGGGGCTTGGTCTGGGCGCAAAACTAGATTTGACGGATAAAACAGTGCTCAAGGCGGATTATTACCATGTCAAAGGCGACAGTAGTTTTGTGTCATGGACCAACCAAGGTTTTGTCACTAATGCGGATAAAGACATCATCGCCACCAATGAATTTGACTCGATTACAGTAGGTTTAACTCAACAAATTTCAGCACAATGGCGCGGAACATTGGGCTATGGTTATATGAAAGCAGATAATAATGCTGATTATGTCAACTCATTAGTCGATAAAACCAAGGCCAATAAAAACTTGTGGCAAGCATGGGCAAATGTATTTTACAGCCCTGTTAAGCCGATTAGTTTAGGTCTGGAATATGTCTATGGTGAACGTGAAGCTTTTGGTGCTGCGCCAAATGGCAGTACCAAGGGTGAAGATAACCGAATCAATGCGGTCGCGATGTACAACTTCTAATGCCGTTACAGAGAATTGTTTAATTTAAATTGCCTTAGAAATTTCAATATCAATTTAACGAGAGTGTGATTGAAAGTATGTTCAGGATTTGACATCTAACTTTCCGAAAATCTTTCAATGCGTACTCTCAATCCATACACGCCCTTGATCTTTATCGATTGAGGGCTTTTATCTTATTTAGAAACTTTTATTTTTGACTAAAAAATATAATTATCTGTTTTATTTCATTTAACAAATCATTTGAATATAAAAATACGAAGAAGGATATTGATAAATATCATGAATTTTGAAATATTTTGATACATACATGATGATAAAACACACTATAATCCTTGCCGTCAATTTCGTTTCACTTAGAAGACGCAATCATGGATGTCCCTCAATTTTCCAAATATAACAACACGTCACTTAAGCTTTTAAGCCTGATGATGCTCACCGCGATGGCACCATATAGTGTTGCAGATAGCAATGTATTACCTGAAATCACCATTAACGTTGAACAAAGTTCAATGGATGATCAAATAAAAAAAGCACTGACTAAAGTAAATGGTGCAACCAATGCGATCGTTGCAGCAGACATTCAAGATGTACCGAAGCGAACAAATGCTGATTTATTTAAAAATCAACCGGGGATATACGCGGCATCTTCAGGAAATGAAGGGGTGAAACTGTCGATACGTGGCTCGGGGATCAATCGTGCACCGGGGGCGCATGCTTCAGGGTTGTATGTAACCTTAGATGATTTGCCATTTACAGGGCCAGGAGGAACACCTTATGAACTGCTTGAGCCGCTGTGGGTAGACCATATAGAGGTTTTACGGGGGGCTAATGGTTTAACACGTGGCGCATTAAGCTTGGGTGGTCTAATTAACTATGCCAGCCCAACTGGAAAAAATGCAGCAAAACTGTCAGTGCATCATGAAATGGGTAGCCACGGTTATCAGAAAAGTGAAATCAGCTCAGGACAACAAATCGGTGACTTAGACTATTATGTTTCATTAACGCAAAGTGATGATGATGGTTTTCAAGATCATTCCTCAAGCCAGAGTAAAGGTATATCGGCCAATGTGGGATATCAATTAAATCCTCACCTAGATACACGATTTTATCTGCGTTACCGAGAGACTGAACACCAAACACCGGGACGACTAACCCAACAACAGATTGAACAAGATCCAAAACAAGCATTAGCCCTAAATATCTCGCTGAATAATAATCGTCCGCAGCCGGGAAGTCTTTGGTTGGCGAATAAAACCAATATGACTTTGGACTCGGGCGATCGTTTACAGTTGGGTCTGGCCTATCATCATTATCCGATGGATTTGCAAGAAGGTTTGTATAGTACCGATGTTGACTATGACGATATCATTACCTTATTTAACTACCAATTTGACCGAACGCTATGGGGGCATGAAAGCCAAAATACTTTAGGTTTTCGTAGTACCACGCATTTGCCAGATGGTCAGGTCGTTGAACGCTTGCGTGTAGCGCAAGGCGCCTATGCTGCGGATACAGAAACGCGGCATTATACCTACCAAGGTGGTGACTATGTTTTACATTATGCCAATGCCTTGGCACTACACCCACAGTTTTGGCTCGATAGTCGAGTTGCATTGGCGTACACCCATCGTGAAAGTGAAGTGACATGGCCTGTGCAAAGTCATAAAGAAAATATTCGTGAATGGAATGTCCTGCCATCGCTAGGTTTTCGATATCAAATCCAACCTGAAACACAGCTCTTTGCCAATGTCAGTCGAAGCTTAGAAGCACCACATCCTTGGGCTTTAATTTGGGGTTCGGATCAAAAGTTCCCCGACGAAAGTGGCGCAGCGACGGGACGCCAAAATGCTCCGATTCATTTGAATAGTCAGACAGCGAATACTCTTGAACTAGGTGGGCGTGGTCAACATGCACTGGGTGAGTGGAATATTGCATATTACTATTCACAGGTTAAAAATGAACTATTGGCCGTTGAAATCCAATCAGAGCCTAAAAAGATTATTGCTGAATCAAATGCTTCAGACACCATCCATCAAGGGATTGAAGTCGGTTTAAACAGTTCACTTTGGCAAAATGATACATATGGACAAGTTCAACTAAAACAAGCCTATACCTTGAATGATTTTCACTATAAAAATGATGCGGTATTTGGAAAAAATGAGCTTGCAGGAATACCTAAACATATCTATCAGGCTGAACTTAAATACGAACATCCTTTAGGCTTTTATGCTGCGGTCAATACACTTTATGCCGCAAAGGTCGCAACTGACTATGCCAATAGTGTCTATACAAAAGATTGGCAAATTTGGGGAGCATCGTTCGGTTATATACAACCGCAAAAACAGTATATGGCGTGGTTGGATTTCAGAAATATAGCTAATAAAAAATATGCATCTACCGTCACACCGGGTTATAACGATGCCGGCAAAGATCCTGCTCGTTTAACACCGGGTGAAGGTCGGGCGGTATATGCAGGACTGACGTATCATTTTAATTAAGCATCTTGTATTCAAATACAGTGATCCCTTAAAAAGCCTTATTCTGCGGATTTAAAAATAAAAAAGGGAGCCAATCAGCTCCCTTTTTTTAAATCTTTGATTGAGTTGTTAAGCAGTACGAGGCATATCTTGAATACGTCGCCATGGCTGAGCTTCTTCAATTTCATACGCTAGTTCGATCAAGGTTTTTTCATCACCGACATCGGCTGAAATTTGCATACTGATCGGTAGTCCGTCGTTTTGCGTTTCTCCCATAGGAATCGACATACCCGGCGCACCCACCACATTTTGGATAGGTGTAAATGTCACATAGTTCTGTATACGCTCAAATAACTGGTCAAACGGTAATTGAGGTGACAAATAGCCAATTTTAGGTGTGGTATGTGCAAGTACAGGCGATAGCAAAACGTCATAATGCTTAAAGATTTCACGATATTGTTGCTGCATTTTCTTTAATCGATACAGAAATAGCGGGGTTTTATAAAAGTTCTTTTTATACAACTTCGATAAACCAACGGTTAAGTTGTCTAACTTTTTTGGATTAAAGTCAGCGCCAAAAATTTTCTTGCCAAAGGTACTCAGTAAAAAGGACAACATCCCCCAATATTCACTGAAATCTTCAACAAAGCTTAAGGCAAAAGGTAATTGAAGTTCTTCAACATGATGGCCTAATTTTTCCAATAGTGCTGCGCTATGCATTAAGGTTGCAGTTGTTTCGCTATCTATTTGCCCTGTAATCGATTGCGGGACTAAACCTATGCGTAATCGACGTTTAGAAGGTCCATGAATCATGCCTATGCGTGGCAGCTTTTTATTGTAATAACTTGACTCCATTCCTGCATAGAAATGCGCAGTATCTCGTATGCTACGGGTTAAAACACCTTCACTGATAATATTAATCGGAAGAGAGCCTGCTGCTTCACTGTCATAAGTACGGCCACGGCTAGGCTTTAATCCAATCAAACCGCAGCATGCAGCAGGGATACGAATCGAACCACCGCCATCATTGGCATGGGCAATCGGCACTACACCGGCTGCAACGAGAGCTGCGGAACCCCCTGAAGATGCACCGCAGGAATAACTTAAATGCCAAGGGTTATAGGTGGCTGATCCATCTTTATATTCGGTGCTGGCATTTAGACCAAATTCAGGGAGCTTGGATTTTCCTAATACGACAAACCCTTGATCTAAGATTTGTTGGCTAATTTGAGGATTACGATCGGCTGGTTTTGAACCGATGGCCTTTGAACCATGGCGTGAGGGCAATCCTTGATAATCTAGATTATCTTTAAAGAAAAAAGGGACACCCGCAAAAAGACCATGTTCAACATATTGATTTTGCTCTAAAGCACGCTGAAAACAGTCCAGTTCAATGGCATTTAGATGCGGGTTCACTTGTTCCGCACGTGCAATGGCCGCTTGTGTTATTTCTTGCACGGAGGCTTCTTTAGATTTGATGAGCTGTGCAATCCCCACAGCATCCAGATCTGTGAGTACATCCGAACTAAAGGCATGTATGCGTTGACTGTGTTTTTGATCTTCCATGAACTAACCTATTTGTTTTTTGAATTTTGGTAAATATTGAATGAATTCATTGTTATCTCAACAACAAATATATGTATTTGAACAATATCTGTTTGAGCATAATAATGACAATAAAAATTGTCAAATATTCGTCTGATCTGAGGAAAGTGCAGAGATTGTACTAAGGAGGGCATCTAAAGCCTGTTGAATCTCATCCTTCCATGCAAAGGAACAATTTAAACGGATATATTGAGTTTTGGCTTCTGATACGTTAAATAAACGGCCTGGAGCAACACCGATCTGCTGTTGAATTAAGGCTTCATAGACTGCCATACTTTCAACATTCTCCGGTAATTTTAACCAAAGAAAATAACCACTTGGATGATATTGTAATTTGCATCCAGTCGGTAGGCGGCTTTCTAAATAACGGTAAAACTGTAATTTATGTTGCTGTAGACTTTTTCTTAAGACCCGTAAATGTTTTTCATAATGATAATTTGAAATAAATTCCACCAAGGCATTTTGCAATAAGGTATTGACGGAAATAGTACTCATGAGTTGTAAGTGTTGAATCGCTTGAGAGTATTTACCTGCATGCACCCAACCCACTCGAAATGCAGCACCTAACGTTTTAGAAAAAGATGAGCAGTGTAAGACCATATTATTTTGGTCAAAGTATTTCATTGAAACAGGTTTCTTAGACGCATAATGCATTTCTTCATACACATCGTCCTCAACTAAATGCACATGATATTGGTGTAATAACACGGCAATTTTTTGCTTGATTTCATCGCTGACTGTAAAGCCCACAGGATTATGCGAATTCAGCATCAACCAACAGATCTTGACGGGATAAGTTTTTAGAATATGTTCAAACGCGGTTAAATCAAAACCGTCTTGTGGATGTTCAGGTAAGGTCACCACTTTAAGGCCTAAGCGCTCTGCAGCTTGCAAGGCGCCATAGAAAATATTTTGCTGTAACACAATATAATCACCCGGTGAGGCAATGGCTTGTAAGGAAAGATTCAGTGCATCCATACAGCCTGAGGTAATCACAATATCCTCTAGATCTGTGGCAATGCCTTGCATGCAATAACGCTGTGCAATCAACTTACGAAGGGCTAAATTTCCGGGTGGAAGATTATCAATGGCATCATAACTTTTGGGATTTCGGGAAATTTGCCCCATGATTTGGGTTAACTTTTTAGAAAAAACAATGTCTTGAGCTGGAAAAGCTGATCCCAATGGAACGATTTTTTCATCTTGTATTGATTTTAAATACTTAAAGACCAGAGAGTTAATTTCAACCGGCGTGTTTAAGGACACGATTTGAGCGTGTTCAGCCTCTATTTCGACTAAGCCTTGCGCCACATAGTAGCCAGATTTCTCGCGCGCATAGATCAAGCCACGCGATTCTAATTCCTGATATGCATTCATGACTGTGATTAAACTAAAGCCGGACAACTGTACTTGTTCACGTAAAGAAGGGAGTTTTTCGTGCGCTTTTAAAGTGCCATTTTCAATCAGTTGACGTAGGTGCTGTGCGAGCTGTTCCGATTTATACATAGTCATCAACAAGTCAAGATTCTGTTATAAATATATCAGTAAAAGTTTCCCAGCATTATATTTTTATAACAGATGGGTCGGTACTGTTATATGTTTTTTCAAATTCACTGTATCTAGTTTTAAGCTTGAATTTTTTATAAGGTGCATTGACCACAACACTTGTGGTGTCAAATGGTATAGAAGTTAGGGAGTTGACTATGTTTAAAGCCAGTGAATTAGAACTGTTACAACATTTACTGGTGGATGTTCCATTGACAGATTCAACGCTGCATCTGTTGCAACAGCAGCATACTAATTTAGAAGCTGTACTTTTGCGCAGTCGAATTTTGCGCCAAGTACAGCAAGTGGGCTATGTCAGTATTTGTCAGGAGCATATGCACGCCAAGGCTGAAAATGCGGCTTTTTTATTTGCACCTTTTATCTTAGCGAATTTGAATCAGAAGGTGATCTACGCTACACCGCAAAGTCCTGAAAATGTTGCGATATTAAATCGTTATTATCATGCTGAGGCCAAACTTAGCGCATTTAAAGTTGATGATGTTTTATCGGGACTAAATGTCTACATTGAGCTACATAATGAACAACTATCGCCAGCAAAATACTTCTATTTTAGTTTGATCAATAGCTTATGTAATCCGAAAGTTTCCAAAATCATTTGTATTACACATCTACATATAGACCTAGAAAAATTAAAAAAGCTCGCTGAATTTTTAGATGTTGAAATCCATGTCTTGGCGGATAAAGTTGAACCGATTGATTTTGATCTAAATAAAATCAATATGTTAAAGCTGCTATTTAAAGACAAAGATCAGCAATATATCGATTTATGCCAAAAGTTTTCGTTTATCAATGCGAAAATTTTACAACGATTAGGTTTATATGAGTTTGACCGTGCGCAAGTCTTGGTAGAAGACATGTTTTATTCAGAACACATCTTTGAAAAAATGTCGGTCTACGGTGAATATATTCAAACGCATCTACAGCACCAAGTTAAAAAGCAAAGTCCTGCATAAGCTATTCAGATGGGAAAGTAATTTTATATCTGTGATATGATCACTTTAAAAATGCAAAAAGCTTGTAAATGTAGACTTACAAGCTTTTTTTTAAATTTAAAACCAAATTATTTGGCCTAATGATCATATTAATACTTTATGAACTGATCATGAGCGAACATGAAATGTAAGATATACATGCAATAGCGAGTTGCAATAAGCGAATAGATTATCGCTTAAGGTAGATAAGAATTATCTGCACCAACGACAAACGCTACACCAATACAGAATAAAAGCACATAGATCGAGAACCAAATAATGGCACGTTTAAAGGCCTTATCTGAAATTTCACTGTCTGCATATTTTTGCGGTTTTTTAGGCTCTTGATTGCTCATAAGATGTACTCTAAATCCCTAGTGGTTATAGGTGATTATTGGGGTATATCACTTGAAAGCATAGATACAACATTCATCTAAATTTCTATAACAGTTATAGTTTGGAAGAAGCCATCCTGACTTAATCCATTAATAAACTATGATATTGGTCAGTTCTTTTTCTCAAAAAGTCCCAAACCAGTTTAATACGCGGCTCATGCTGTAAATCGACTAAGGTCAGCATCCAAAAGGTATGCACAAAACGAACATCTTGCGCCAAGACTTGTTCTAATTCGGGTTTTTCCTCGGCCAAAAACTTGGGCAATATTGCCAATCCTGCACCCGCACTCACAGCAATTTGTTGAGCCAAAATACTACTACTTCTAAAGTTTGCATTGAGCTGAATAGGTAAACGTTCTAAACAATACAGTTCTGGGCTATAGACTAGATCATCTATATAGTTCACAAAAGTGTGTGATTTTAAATCTTCTAATGTATGAATGGGTTGCGTGTTTTTTAAGTATTCTTTACTGCCATAAATCTTTAAACAATAGTCTGCTAGTCGAGTAATGATATAGGGGCCTGATTTCGGTCGATCGATGGAAATAACAATATCTGCTTCACGATGTGAAAGCTTGATCATTTTCGGTACAGGAATAAGGTCGATAGTCAGCAGAGGGTATTTTTTGGACAATTCTGCCAAGAGCTGTGTCAAAAATGCCGTTCCAAACCCTTCAGGTGTGCCAATTCGCACACGACCTTGCATAGGTTGGTTGGGTTTTTCGATTTGTAAAAATGCCTGTTCCATTTGTTCAACGCGAGGAACCAGTGCCAAACCTTCTAAAGTGAGTTCATAACCTGTGGCTTCACGTTTAAATAATGGCGTGCCTAAAGCCAGTTCTAGCGCATGTATACGTCGAGAAACTGTACTGTGCTCAACACCGATAATACGTGCGGTATTGGTTAGGGTTTTCGCACGAGCCAAAACCAAAAAATACTGTAAATGATCCCAATCTACTTTCATTGTTATTTGTCATCCCTGTGCATATTTGCACATCAATCGTGCGTGAATCTCTATTGGTAGTCAAAATTTTCTTTGCTAGTTTGAAGTGAATTGGAAAATATAAATATAAGGCTTTTGGATATTTTCTAAGTCAGTACAAAACAATAAGTGCCTATGGAGAGGTCATGAACACAATGTCAAATATTCAGTCTGCGACGGCTAAATTATTAATTAACGGTAAATTTGTAGAGTCAAACACTACAGAGTGGCAAGACATTCTAAATCCTGCAACTCAAGAGGTTTTGGGTCGTGTTCCAATGGCGACTATGGAAGAAGTGGATGCAGCGATTGCTTCAGCGCAAGAGGCGTTTAAAACTTGGCGCTTAACGCCTGTTCAAGCACGTATGCGCATTATGCTGAAGCTACAAGATCTCATCCGTAGCAATATAAAAGACATTGCCCGCGTACTGACTGCTGAGCAAGGAAAGACGCTTGCAGATGCTGAAGGTGATATTCAACGTGGTTTAGAAGTCGTTGAGCATGCGTGTTCGGTTGGCACACTTCAAATGGGCGAATATATAGAAGGTGTGGCACGTGGTGTGGATACCTATACCTTGCAGCAACCTTTGGGTGTATGTGCAGGAATTACGCCATTTAACTTTCCTGCGATGATTCCACTGTGGATGTTCCCAATGGCGATTGTCAGTGGAAATACCTTTGTTTTAAAGCCATCTGAACAAGATCCATTATCGACCATGATGCTTGTCGAACTTGCGATTGAAGCCGGTATTCCAGCAGGCGTATTGAACGTAGTGCATGGTGGTAAGGACGTTGTTGATCGTTTATGCACACATCAAGCTATTAAGGCAATTTCATTTGTAGGCTCTACAGCTGTTGGTACACATGTATATAACCTTGCAGGACAGCATGGAAAACGTGTGCAGTCGATGATGGGGGCTAAAAACCATGTGGTGGTGATGCCAGATGCCAATAAAGAACAAACCTTAAATGCTCTCGTTGGTGCAGCATTTGGTGCGGCAGGTCAGCGTTGTATGGCTTTGTCTGTTGCTGTCATGGTTGGTGAAAGTAAAGAATGGGTCAATGAACTGGTTGAAAAAGCCAAAACGCTGAAGGTCAATGCAGGGCATGAACCGAATACCGATATTGGCCCAGTCATTTCACCTCGCGCAAAAGCACGTGTACTGGATTTAATTCAAAGCGGTGTAGAGCAAGGCGCAGAACTGTTACTGGATGGTCGTGATGTTCAAGTCATTGGCTATGAGCAAGGAAACTTTGTCGGAGCAACAATTTTTAATCAAGTTTCAACTGATATGCGTATCTATACCGAAGAGATCTTTGGACCCGTATTAGCCATTATACATGTTGATACGTTAGAGCAGGCGATTGAATTAATTAATGCCAATCCATTTGGCAACGGTGTAGGACTATTTACACAAAGTGGTGCAGTCGCTCGTACATTCCAAAGCGATATCGATATTGGTCAAGTGGGTATCAATATTCCAATTCCTGTACCTGTTCCTTTCTTTAGCTTTACAGGATCGCGTGGTTCAAAACTGGGTGACTTAGGTCCATATGGTAAGCAAGCAGTTCAGTTCTATACACAAACCAAAACCATCACCAGTCGTTGGTTCGAAGATACACAAGAAAAAGGTGAAGTGAATACCACCATTAACCTACGTTAATTTAGGAGTTCAAGGATGAATATTGCCTTTATCGGTTTAGGAAACATGGGCGGAAAAATGGCTCAAAACCTACTCAAAGCAGGTTTTACGGTTTACGGTTTCGACTTAAGCGAAATTGCGATTCAGCATTTTACTGAAGCAGGTGGCATCGTTTGCCAAAGCCCACAAGATGCCGCGAAACAAGCAGATGTCGTGATTAGCATGTTGCCTGCTGCCAAGCATGTCAAAGAGGTGTACTTGGGAGAAAATGGTGTATTGGCGGTAATGAAAGCAGGAAGCTTATGTATCGATAGCAGTACCATTGATCCGCAAACCATTAAGGATATAGCCGAGGCGGGTGCTGCACATCAGATAAAAATCTGTGATGCACCTGTTTCAGGCGGAACTATTGGTGCTCAGGCAGGTACATTAACCTTTATGGTCGGTTCGGATGATCAAACCTTTGAAAAAACCAAAGCGGTATTGGGCCACATGGGTAAAAACATTGTGCATTGTGGTGATGTGGGTGCAGGTCAAATTGCGAAAATTTGCAATAACTTGATTCTTGGTATTTCCATGGCAGCCGTTGCTGAAGGTATGGCACTCGGTGCGCGTCTGGGAATTGATCCTCAAGCCTTAGCGGGTGTGGTGAATAGTTCGAGTGGACGTTGCTGGAGTTCGGATGTATGTAATCCATGGCCGGGTATCTCAGCAAATGCACCTGCGGGACGTGGCTATACTGATGGTTTTGCAACGCAGTTGATGTTGAAAGATTTAGGGCTGGCTGTAGAAGCCGCAGGACAATTCAAACAGCCGATTATTTTAGGCGGACTGGTTCAGCAAATGTATCAACAGCTGTGTTTACAAGGTAATGCACACTTAGATTTTTCAAGCATTGTGCAGCAATATTTACCTAAGGATGCTGAATCGCATTGAACACCAATCTAGCCTAGGGATGGCTAACAATATAAACACTCGTGTCGGAATAACAATAAATTGAGACTGAGGTAGAGAAGATGTCGAATTATCAGGATGTTGCAAAGGCATTTGACTTAAATCATGCTGCCAAAGAAATGTTATCAGGCTCTTTAGAGCAATTAAATGCATGTTATGAATGCTGTGACCGTCATGCGATTGATCAAGATAAGGTAGCACTATATTGGCAAGGCAAAGATGGGCGGAAAGAACAATATACCTTTTCAGAGCTGCAACAGTGGTCGAGCCAATTTGCCAATTTTTTAAAGTCACAGGGTGTGCAAAAAGGTGATCGTGTATCGGGTTTATTACCTCGTACAGTTGAATTACTTGTGGTGATTTTAGGGGCTTGGCGAATAGGTGCTGTATATCAACCGCTATTTACCGCCTTTGGCCCCAAAGCCATTGAACATCGTTTACACCTTGCACAAAGCAAATTGGTGATCAGTGATGTGGGTAATCGCAGTAAATTAGATGAAGTTGCACATTGTCCCCAAATCGTTACTGTTGCAGATCGAGCGGGTCATGGAATTCAACAGGGGGATTTAAACTTTTGGGATGAAGTCAAAGCACAGTCTACAGATTGTGAATTTGTCTTACAGAGCATCAATGATCCATTTCTTTTGATGTTTACTTCAGGTACTACAGGTCCTGCAAAGCCCTTAGAAGTCCCGCTTAAAGCTTTGATCGCTTTTGGTCAATATATGAAAAATGCGGTAGGGCTACGTGAAGATGATTCATTTTGGAATATTGCCGATCCGGGTTGGGCTTATGGTTTGTATTACGGAATTACTGGGCCACTTTTACTTGGACATGCAACACTCTTTTACGAAGGTGGTTTTAGCATTGATAGTTTGTGTCAGATCGTAGATGACTACAAGGTGACGAACCTTGCAGGCGCACCGACAGCGTATCGAATGATGATGGCGGCTGATCCTGAACAAATGGCAAAACTCAAAGGGAAATTTAGAGTCGTGAGTAGTGCTGGAGAGCCGCTTAACCCTGAAGTGTTCCGTTGGTTTAAACAAGTCCTCGATGCACCGATCTTTGATCATTATGGGCAGACTGAAGTCGGTATGGTGGTGTGTAATCATCATGGTTTACAACATGATATTCGCGCAGGTGTCGCAGGTTATGCCAGTCCGGGATATCGCGTGGCGGTTGTTGATGAACAAGGGCAAGAGTTAGCTGCAGGAACGCCGGGAGTGCTTGCCGTCGATATCAGTCAATCACCGATGATGTGGTTTGGTGGCTATAAAGAAAGTCGTAAGTCACCCTTTGTAAAGCACTATTACCTCACGGGTGATACCGCAGAATTACACGCAGATGGCAGTATGAGCTTCGTTGGTCGTAATGATGATGTGATTACCACATCAGGTTATCGTATCGGGCCATTCGATGTAGAAAGCGCTTTACTTGAGCATGATGCAGTGATTGAAGCAGCGGTCATTGGTGTACCTGATCCAGATCGGACAGAAATCGTAAAAGCGTTTGTGATTTTAGCTGAGCATGTCACAGCGTCCGAAGAATTAGCAGAGCAGCTGGGGCAATTTGTGAAAAAGCGCTTATCTGCACATGCTTATCCACGATTGGTGGAGTTTGTTCAAGAACTACCGAAAACTCCAAGTGGAAAAATTCAGCGTTTCTTATTAAGAAATCAAGAGATTGCGAAACAATCCACGCAGCATGCAAGTTAAATGACGTAACGATTAACCCTAAATGAATGCCGAACAATCAGGATCAAAATCAAGCTTTCATTCAGTTTTAGTCATTTTCAAACTGGATGAAAGCAAATGATTGATGTACAGGAAGATAAGATGCAATTTACCGAAGAACAATTATTAATTCAGGACATGGCACGCAGTTTCGCACAGGAACAAATTAAACCTCAAGCGGCTGAATGGGATAAAAACGGTACCTTTCCCAAAGCGGCTTTAGCACAGATGGGTGAACTGGGTTTATTGGGCATGCTGGTATCAGATGAATGGGGTGGTTCAGATACAGGTAATCTTGCCTATGTTATGGCTTTAGAAGAGATTGCCGCGGCCGATGGGGCAACATCAACCATTATGAGTGTACATAACTCAGTAGGCTGTGTTCCTATTGCTAAATTTGGCACAGAAGAACAAAAGCAGAAATATTTAGTGCCTTTAGCACAAGGCAAAATGATCGGTGCATTTGCATTAACTGAGCCGCATACGGGTTCAGATGCTGCTGCCATTAAAACTCGTGCAGTCAAAGATGGCAATGAATGGGTGATTAATGGTGCTAAGCAGTTTATTACCTCTGGACATAATGCAGGGGTCATTATTGTCTTTGCTGTGACTGACCCAAGTGCAGGGAAAAAAGGCTTGAGTGCTTTTATTGTACCAAGAGAAACACCCGGTTATGAAGTGATTCGTACTGAAGAAAAGCTTGGATTACATGCCTCAGATACCTGCCAAATCGCACTCACAGACGTGCGAGTGCATGAAAGCCTAATGTTAGGAAAAGAAGGTGAAGGTTTGAAAATCGCCTTATCAAATCTAGAAGGCGGTCGTATTGGTATAGCGGCGCAAGCGGTTGGTCTTGCACGAGCAGCATTAGAAGAAGCAACCCGATATGCCAAAGAGCGTATTACCTTTGGTAAACCAATTTTTGAACATCAGGCAGTTGCGTTCCGATTGGCAAGTATGGCAACAGAAATAGAAGCTGCACGCCAATTGGTCTATCACGCGGCACGTTTAAAAGAAGCAGGACAACCTTGTTTAAATGAAGCGTCTATGGCCAAGCTTTTTTCGTCTGAAATGGCAGAACGAGTTTGCTCCGCAGCATTACAAGTCTTTGGAGGTTATGGCTACCTCAAAGATTTCCCGATAGAGCGTATATATCGTGATGCACGTATTTGCCAAATCTATGAAGGTACGAGTGATATTCAACGTTTAGTAATTGCCCGTAGCTTATAACGTTGTCATTAAGACATTTAAAACGACAAGGCTTCAGACGAAGCCTACTCATAAATATTGAACATATATAGGGATCTCACATGCAATTTGAAACGATTCTGCTCGAAAAGAACAATGGTGTTGGACTCATTATTTTAAATCGTCCTCAGGCCTTAAATGCGTTGAATAGCACAATAATTAAAGACCTTAATTTGGCCTTAGATGATTTAGATAGAGATCCTGCCATTGGTTGTATGGTTATTACAGGTTCTGAAAAAGTCTTTGCCGCTGGTGCAGATATTAAAGAAATGGCTGAACTGAGTTTTCCGAATATTTATTTGGAAGATTTTTTTCATCTGGCAGATCGAATTGCTCAGCGCCGTAAACCTCTAATCGCAGCTGTCAGTGGTTATGCGTTAGGTGGAGGCTGTGAGTTAGCACTCATGTGCGACTTTATTTACTGTGCCGATAATGCAAAATTCGGTTTACCAGAAGTGACTTTGGGAGTAATCCCAGGAATAGGTGGTACACAGCGCTTAACGCTTGCTATTGGTAAGGCCAAAGCCATGGAAATGTGTCTGACTGCCAGACAAATGGGCGCAGTAGAAGCAGAGCAGAGTGGTTTAGTTGCTCGAGTCTTTCCTAAAGAGGAGTTGGTCGAAAAGACCTTAAAAGCTGCTGAAAAAATAGCCGAAAAATCTGTGGTGGCAACCATGATGATCAAAGAGTCAATTAACCGTGCATTTGAAGTCAGTTTGCAAGAAGGTTTACGCTTTGAACGTAGAACATTCCATTCGATTTTTGCAACTCAAGACCAAAAAGAAGGCATGCAAGCATTTGTTGAAAAGCGCCAAGCCAATTTTAAAAACAATTAAAAATAAAAAAGGATTATATGGATATGAGTACAAATAACTTAATGATTGAAGAACATGGACATTTAGGCCAAATCAGTTTAGATCGCGTGGCAAGTTTAAATGCCTTGTCTTTGGAAATGATTCAAGGGATTCAACAGCAATTAGCACTATGGGCTGATCAAACTAATATTCATGCTGTACTTATTCGCTCAAATAGTCCTAAAGCATTTTGTGCAGGTGGCGATATTCGTTATCTCTATGATAGTTATATGAATGGTAAAGAAGATCATCAAGCTTATTTTCAAGCTGAGTATGAAATGCTGAATACCATTCGTGCGTATGAAAAACCCATTATTGTCATACTTGATGGCTATGTACTTGGCGGTGGATTTGGCTTGGCCCAAGCATGTCATGTGCTTATCAGCAGCGAAAAATCTAGATTTGCCATGCCTGAAACTGCCATTGGATTTTTCCCAGATGTGGCTGCGACACACTTTTTATCACGTTTAGATGATATTGGTGTGTACATGGCAACTACAGGCGATCAAATCAGTGCCAGCGATGCGTTGTATCTAGATTTGATTGACTACCATGTTCCGAGTGAGCAACTTGTTCAATTAGAAGAAGAATTAAGAAATTCCAAGCAACTAAGCAAGGAAAATATTGAACAATTGATTGCGAAATATATTACTCGACCAGCGGAAAGTGAACTTAGTCAAAATGCAGATTTAATTCGTAAGCATTTTGGTTTTGAGAGCATTGATGCCATTGAAAATAGTCTTGAAAATGAACAGCATAATGATGCTCAAGTGTGGGCGCTAAAAATACGCAATACCTTGGAACAACGATCTCCAATCGCGAAAAGAATCAGTTTACAACTCCAGCATTTAGGTCGTGGTCTTTCACTGAAGCAATGCATGCAAATTGAACGACATTTACAAGACGTTTGGTTTCAACATGGCGATATTGTCGAAGGTGTGCGCGCATTAATTGTGGATAAAGACAAACAGCCAAAGTGGCAACAGTCTAGTCCGACCTTAGATAAAATAATGGAGGAAATATCTATTTAATCAGTAATTTAAAAACATTCACGGTTCAAACACTTGGGTAATATTCATATTCAATTTCTTATTCAATATGAACAAGTGACTCAGCGTAAATTAAACATATATAAGATCTAAAAATATTGATTTTCATGAAGAAAATCATCACACAAATCAAGCATCGTGAAAATGCAACATAGAAATATCTTGCAGAATAAGGAAGATAACAATGCAAAATGTACAGGGAAACACAGCTCCACCAGCTAAGTCCTCGCATCGTTTAGCGGGTATTTCCAGCATGGTGGGTACAACCATCGAATGGTATGACTTTTTTATCTATGGTGCTGCCGCAGCACTCATTTTCAATCGACTTTTCTTTCCAAATCTTGACCCATTAACTGGCGTGTTGGCAGCATTTGCCACTTATGCTGTAGGCTTTATTGGTCGACCACTTGGTGGAATCGTCTTTGGTCATTTTGGCGATAAAATCGGTCGTAAATCAATGTTATTGGTCACATTAATGTTGATGGGTATTCCAACGGTGATGATTGGGTTGTTACCGACATTTGAAACCATTGGTTATTGGGCAACGGTCTGTTTAATTATTTTAAGATTTATACAGGGCATGGCCATGGGTGGAGAATGGGGCGGAGCTGTCCTCATGGCGGTAGAACATGCGCCAGCGGGTAAAAAAGGCTTTTGGGGAAGTTTACCACAAGCCAGTACAGGTGGTGGTTTATTGCTCGCTTCGGTGGCTTTAGGTTTAGTCTCAATGTTACCTGAAGAAGCTTTATTTAGCTGGGGTTGGCGTCTACCATTTTTAGCCAGCATTATTTTACTGGCTGTAGGTTGGTATATTCGCGTAAAAGTGCCGGAGTCACCAGACTTTGAAAAAGTTAAAGCTCAAACTGAAACAATTAAAGTTCCAGCAAAACAAGTGTTTAAAAATCATCCTAAGCAATTGATTACGATTATTTTATCTCGAGCTGCTGAAAATGCTTGGTTCTATTTAGCTTCGACATTTGCTTTAGCTTATACCACCACACAGCTAAATATACCTCGACAAGATATCTTGTTTGCAACGATTTGTGGTGCTGCAGTTATCATGGTTATTACGCCAATTTTTGGGCATTTGTCTGATAAAGTTGGGCAAAAAAACATGTTTAGATTTGGTTTATGCGTATTGGCTTTATACAGCTATCCATTTTTTGCGATGTTAAATACCAAGGATCCGGTATTGGTCTGGACGGCCATTGTGATTGGTATTGGTGTGGTTTTTCCTTTGATGTATGCACCGCAGTCACAGTTATTTTCACGCCAATTTCCAGCAGAAATACGTTATAGCGGTATTTCAATCTCAGTTCAATTTGCAGGCGTGCTAGGTGGCGGTTTAGCACCATTAATCGCGACGAAATTGTTGAGTATTGGTGATGGAAGCCCAAATTTAATTATTGCCTATATTTCAGGCTTTTCTGTGATTGCGATTATTGCATCTTCATTTTTAAAGCCAGATCAAATAGAGCAAAAGACTAAAGTATTTAGTAGTGAGGAAATCAAATCTTCCTAAATCAACAATCAGGAAAACAGTAGACTGATTTAAATATAGAAATACATATGTACAGCCATAACAACAATTGTTATGGCTTTTTCTTGTCTAAGGATTGTGGCAGGACAAATAATATTGTCAGTATTGCGTAGGATCTTGGCGGCACAAAATATGTTTGATGTGTAAGAGCAACAAATCAAGTTTGTTACACAGATGAAAGATTTAAGCACCAATAAATTAAAAAATATTAAATATCAAAGTCTTAATTATACTATTTCGTATAATATAGATTATGTTAAATAGAATATCCAAGACTCTGGCCTACACAACGCATCCGTTGCCACAGCTCGACATCGTGAATCTGTAAAATTATCATTCACGATGCCGAGTACGCTAATGAACATAATATACGTTATGCCGAAATCAGAATCTTATCAATTGGCGAATCTGACGTTCCTGATGTTTAAATTCAAACCCTCTCATTTTTTCAACTCGCTCAGGTTAGGGTGTGTTGACATTTACAGCCGATAAATTGAGCTAAAGAGGCAACCATATAAATATACAAGCTAAAGCAACAGCGCTTTGATAGTTACGTTTTAGCTTATCGTATCTTGTGGCAATTCCTCTA
>NZ_VOYN01000031.1:0-40812 GCF_013420275.1 Acinetobacter sp. YH01020 | reverse complement strand
TGGAAGCAGATGAAATATTATTGGCGAGATTTTCAAGTCATGGCAGCTGACAAAATAGAGCAATGGGTTGAGAAAGTATCAAACCTATTCGGAAAAGAATACATGTTTACTTTTTAATGGAGACTTATTTAAACCAAATAAAACCTGTAACTTGCCTAATCTATCCCAGTACCACCAACTTTGAATAGGTTCCAATAAAACTGAAGCTTGCTCATAATCAAATACTGGTCCATTAACATATAAAGTTTTATCTTTCTCATTACCAATTAATGTTGCCAGTATTAATGGATCCCAAAAAGCTAGTATCATTTCAAGCCCACCTTCAAATTTAACCTCCAGGAAACTACGTAAATGATCATATAACTCCTCAAAAGAAAGTTTACTAATTATAATTGTCATTTTAGGAGTACCTGAAATATTTTTTGAAATCCAACTCCACTCTATACTTTCAAAGTCTTTTGGTAATGTAATTAAATGAGGAGAGATTTCTCGCGCTTTATCACCACTTGCTTCCTTTAATAAACATTTCATTCTTAAATTATTTAATTTAGTTAAAAACTTCTTGTCTTGTGCTGCATCTGCAAGTGCATATATATTTAACCCTATATCTTCTAAAGGATATTTTTCAAATGTCTTAAATAAAATATTAATTTGATTATCTATCATTTACAACCCGTCCCCTTTATTTACAAATGCACCTCTTTGAGAGGATCTACGAGCAAGACATTCCCAACAAATATTATTTGGAAAAATTGGCAATTTAGGAGTTACAGATACACCCGTTGTGAAAATATGTTGACTTGCTTTTGATGTAAATGTTTGAGGAGTAATAATAGTGACTCCATTACCATCAATTTTAATAGCACTGTTTTTTGCCTTCAAAACTATTTCATTTGGGCTGTTTATTTCCACTTTCCCTTCAGAAGATGTAATGGTTAAGTCCAACCTTGAGGATAAATCCATCGTATTATCTTGGACTTGTACATCCATCTTTCCTTTGGCTGTATAAACTTTTAAATCATCTTCACCAACAAAAAAACTAGCTTTCTTTTTAGCATTTAAAATAAGATTTTCACTACTACTTAAGTTTATTGATTTTCCGCTACCGATTGTTAAACTATCTAATGCATTTAGATGAATATTTTTCCCTGCAAGCATTCCTATACTTTCAGGTGAAGCTATCAACATAAAAGCTTCTTTCATTGCATTTAATTCAAGCCATTGCTCTTCAATTTTTTTTATATAAATTTCAATATTTTGAAGCATATCAGCAGGCTCAGCCTTTTGCTTTTCAGCATACTCAGAAAGTATTTGCATCTCTGATAAACTTTCAGAAAGTTGATCAATTGCATCTTTAATTTCTAATTGATTTTTTTCAGCTTTGGGTTGTTCATATGTAGATATATATAGCCCTTTACTGCGTATTGCACCAGCTAAATCACTCCTTAATTCAAACCCAGCGCCTCTACCTTCACTTGTATCGTTTTCTTTTGAGTGACTAAGGTTTCCTAAATTTAACTGGCTATTTCCATGACTACTCTGTAATTGGGTACTGATCTGCCCCGTCGTGTCATCAAAGCGTAGTTGGTTAAAGCCTGCTCCCGCAACTTCCTGCGAACGGATACCACTGAGCTTTTTGGTTTCAGGAAGCTGACCTTTGAGATCAAACATGGTCTGAGAGCGCTCAGCCTCATGTATTCGTCCTACTACAAAGGGTCGATCCACATCGCCCTCAAAAAAGTCGATGACCACGATCTCGCCAATACGAGGATGAAAACGTGCGCCATAACCTTCACCTGCCCATGGGGTCAGTACATCAACCCAAGCCGAGTCACTGTCATTATCATTACTCCCTGCTCCGCCATCATGACTGTGGTCATCGCTACGGGTAAACGTAAAACGAACTTTGATACGCCCCCAAGCATCGACATAAATACTTTCACCTTCTGGACCGACCACTTTAGCCCGCTGTGGAAACGCAGGTGGCCGGTGTAATAAAGGATCATATTCAGGCACCACGGAAATTTGCCGACGGACCACATACAACTCATTGGCCTGCCGTTCATCCCCTAAAGATAGCCAACGGCTCGCCGCAAGTAACTTTTCTAATTGAACCAAAATATCTTTGGGTAAATTATTCTGGTTATAAAATGCTTTGCCCAATATGAGAAATTCACGATCTGTCGTTTGATGTTGATCGATTTCAGGATGATTTTCTAATTCAAACCAATACCCAACTTGTGCATCCCTTACGCTACTGCTGGCGGTAAAATATTTGGCTTGTAATTCCTGATATTGATTGAGTTGCCGATTCAACTGATCCAATTGCTGTGTATTTGAAGTGGTCGCCTGATCTGCACCTTTAAGGTCAGTTGTCCAAGCCGAACTTACGGTCCACGCCTGCTCTAAACTTAAGGTTTCATTATGCTGTTGCTCACTCTGTGCATGGGCACTTAAGAGCGGATTACTTTGGTCTTGTGCCAATTGTTGAGCTTGCCAACGCTGCGTTTGAATCGTGGTCGATTGTAAAAAGCGTTCTGCCACAAAACTGGTAATCGTGTCCAAACGTTCCGTGGCATGACTCCGATGAAAGCGAATTTTTTTCCGCTCTAAAGCACTATAAGCCTGATTCGTATCAATTAAACGCAGCCTCTGTGCTTGCATCGGTGCAGCCGAAAATGCGACAAATAACTCCGCTTCATCAATTAACCAATTGATCCCTTCACTGCGCCACAGTCGAGTCAGAAATTCGTAGTCACTCTCATTGGCTTGCATAGTAAATGGTCGAACATCATAGTTTCGAGTCAATCCATCCATGTTGAGGCTCAAGCTCGCGGCAAATAATGTGCTTTTTTTCTGCCATTCACTAAAAATAATCTCGGTCATCTCCCGTACCGATTTATTCATAAAGACACGGCTGTTACGACGCTTATGCCAGAGCGCTGTGGCATCCTCAATCACCAGTTTATAAACGGTCAGTGCACCATCACTTTGACCTTGGCTAGCCCCCGTAATTACACCAGTCAGGCGACTGAGTTGTCCCAAATCTGTCACTTGATCGACAGCCACTCGGCCACCGATAAACTGCTTTAAAGCCAGATGAGCATTGGTCGAGAGACAAATAATTTCCGCACGAAAGCCTTGATTGATACGGTGTTGACCCTCAATCCGTTGAATAAAAACTTCTGTGTTTAATGATTCATTTGAAAAATGAATATGTAGCGCACGTTTCTGTACGCTAAAGCCAAAGTTTTCCACCATGGCGTGAATATTTTTAAGCATTGTTATAAGGAAAATATTTTTTATAAACTTCGTATTTTAGAAAATGATTATTTTTTCGTCCACCTTGTTTTGTAAGTAAATTGTTGAATTCTTCTTTTTGGCTTTTGCATCACTTTAGGATTCAAGAGAATAGGAACGTCAATACTGGATCAATTTTGCTGATCTAACTTTTCGCAGCCGCTGAGATGCTGCTACACTCAAAATGCAACCTATTAAAAATTTTAAGCTCCATGATCACAATTGAATCCAAACTGCCTGCACAAGGTGTGACTATTTTTAGCGTCATGAGCGCAATGGCGCAGCGTCTAAATGCACTGAATTTATCTCAAGGTTTTCCTGATTTTCCTGCACCTCCAGCGCTGTTAAATGCGCTAAGTGATGCGACGCAACAGGGTTTTAACCAATATGCACCCGGCGATGGACTGATGCATTTACGTGAGCAATTGGTCCAACTGTTTGCCCATCGAGACCAATTAAATATTGACCCTCACACCGAAGTGACCATTACCCCGGGTGCAACCATTGGTATTTTTAGTGCCATTCAAGCCGTGGTTCATGCGGGTGACGAAGTGATTATTTTTGATCCGAGCTATGACAGTTATGCGCCCAGTGTAAAATTGGTTGGGGCTCATCCCATTCACATTGCCTTAGAGACGCCCCATTTTACTGTGGATTGGAATCGTGTTGCCGCTGCGATTAACCATAAAACCCGGATGATTATTGTCAATACACCGCATAATCCAACAGGTGCTATTTGGGATCGTGAGGACTGGCTCAACTTGATCGAACTGATTCGAGATAAAAATATTATTGTGCTGTCGGATGAGGTCTATGAGCATTTAATTTTTGATGGTCGTCAGCATCTATCTGCTTTGTCATTTCCTGAGCTGCGTGAACGTAGTTTTGTCGTGGGTTCATTTGGTAAAACTTTTCATGTCACAGGGTGGAAAACTGGTTATTGCATTGCAGCGCCAGCCTTGATGCAAGTGTTTCGCCAAATCTATCAATTTGCAAATTTCTGCGGTGTTACGCCCGTACAAATGGCATTGGCTAACTTTATGGCAGAACATCCTGAGCACATTGCTGAATTGGCCGATTTTTACCAAGCCAAGCGTGACCGTTTCAATGCGGGCTTAAGCCACTCTAAATTTGAGTTGATTCCGTCCGCAGGTACCTATTTCCAAAACCTTGATTACAGTGCCATACGCCCAGATTTAAGCGATGTGGAAATGTGTCAGTTGTTGGCAGAGCAACATAAAATCGTGGCGATTCCTGTCTCAGTGTTCTATCAAAAACCGCCGGAAAATTTACGATTATTACGCTTCTGTTTTGCCAAACAAGATGCCACCTTAGATCAAGCTGCAGAGATTCTCTCCGCGGTTTAAAGCCGTATCTGCCCAAACGTTTTTTTAAAACAGACATGTAGAAATAATGAAGCCTTGGTTACTCAAAAACTAAGGCTTTTTTGAATGCCAACATGATAGTGTTATCAGTAACTTAAAATCATAAAAAGCCGCGTCTAGGACCTGAGCATGTCAAAACAACAGTCCCTCGTTACTCAGCAAAATTTATGGAAAACGTTTTTAGTTTTTCTGGTGCCTTTGATCGCCACCAATATTTTGCAGAATTTATCTGGGACCATTAACACCGTTTTTGTCGGTCAGATGCTTGGGGTGCATGCCATTGCAGCCGTTGCGGTATTTTTCCCGATCTTGTTCTGTTTAATGGCTTTTGTGATTGGACTCTCGGCAGGTGCAACCGTGTTGGTGGGGCAAGCTTGGGGCGCGCAGAATCTTGAAAAAGTTCGTACTGTGGTGGGTTCCACCCTTTTTATGACCTTGATTGGTGGCAGCATTATTGCCTTTTTAGGGGTTATATTTGCCAAGCCCATTTTATTGGCCTTAGGCACAGCCCCTGACGTGATGCATTTATCTTTGCCTTATGTGCAATGGATGCTTGCGGGTAGTCCACTACTCTTTATTTATATTATTTACACCTCGATTTTGCGTGGGGTCGGTGACAGTACAACACCGCTGATTGCGTCAGGTATGACCATTGGTTCAGGGCTGATCATTACACCCGTGCTGATTGCCGGAAAATTTGGATTTCCAAGTTTAGGTATTATTGCCCCTGCCATTGCCAGTCATATCGGCTTTTTAATTGCCTTGGTATTTTTATATTTCTATTTAAAAAAGAAAGATCACCCGCTCAAACTCGACTTCGAGTTGATTCGTCATATTCGCCATCAACATGATCTCAGCAAAATTATCTTAAAACTAGGCATTCCTACGGGTATACAGATGGTCACGACCTCTGTGGCCGGTCTCGTGATTGTCGGTTTAGTTAACCGCCATGGTGCTGATGCCACTGCTGCATATGGCGCGGTCAATCAGGTTTTGAACTATATCCAATTCCCGGCCTTGTCCATCGCGATTGCAGCTTCTATTTTTGCCGCGCAAGCCATCGGTTCGGGTCAATCTGAACTAATTAATCGCGTGAAACGTACGGCCATCGGGATGAATTTCATTATTACTGGCATCTTGGTGGCATTGGGCTATTTATTCTCTAAATATTTAATGGCGCTATTTATTACAGACCCTGAAGTTGTGGTTCTCGGTCAAGAATTACTGTTCATTGTGCTTTGGTCGATTTTATTTTTTGGTGCCAGTGCTATTTTTGCTTCCATTATGCGGGCTAGCGGAACGGTGACCGTGCCGATGATTATTAATATTATGGCCATTATTTGCATTGAAGTGCCGTGTGCCTACCTATTCAGTGAATGGTGGGGCTTAAAAGGTATTTGGTATGCCTATGCCTTGGCCTTTGTTAGCTTATGTATTTTACAAGGACTGTATTACCAACTGGTATGGAGACGAAAAGCCATCAAAGTATTGCTATAAAGTTTGCTAATAGCGTTCAATGCCAATACACGCTTTAAGTTTACATATGGAAAATCTTGTACAGATCCATGCATAAAGTTTGTCGTTAAACTGCTGTTTATTTTTCAACATTTGGTTTTATATCCTGTTGATTTATCTACACCTTGAACCAAAAAAAATTAAAACCCTCTTATTTTCAAACAATTATGGTTTGGCATAGATTTTGTTCTTATTCCTTTTATCTTTTAAGAATAATTGGGATGAGAAATTTTTTATGTCTAAACGTCAAATAAAGCTTGGGGCTTTTATTCCAACCACCTCACAGCATGTCGCAGGTTGGCGTCATCCTGAATCTCGCCCACAAGATCATCTCAATATTGATTATGCAATTGAACTGGCAAAAACCGCAGAACGTGGTTTATTCGATGCTTACTTTCTTGCCGATGGTCTGTCTGTCCGTTGGAGTTCTGCTGTCGAAGGTGAGAAAGGTTTGGGCGATAAAGGCGTTGGCTTTGAACCTGTTACATTGTTTGCTGCACTGTCGGCTGTGACGCAAAATATAGGCTTTATTGCCACAGCATCCACGACTTATGAAGACCCTTACATTTTGGCGCGTAAATTTGCTTCTTTAGATCATATTTCTAAAGGTCGTGCTGCGTGGAATGTAGTAACGACAGCCTCTGCCGATGCCGCAAAAAACTTTAACATTCAGCAGCACCCTGAACCCAAAGAGCGTTACGAACGTGCCGATGAATTTATTGAGGTGACTCAAAAACTATGGGACTCATGGGAGGATGATACCTTCCATTACAACAAAGAAACTGGGCAATTTTTTGATGCCCGAAAACAACATCAGCCCAATCATCAGGGCCAATACTATCAGGTACTGGGTGCTCTCAACGTCTCTCGCCCACCGCAAGGCTATCCGGTGATTGTTCAAGCTGGGCAATCTGAAGATGGTCGTGAACTAGCCGGTAAATATGCCGAAGTGATTTTTACAGCACAGCAGAACTTAGCAGATGCGCAAGCCTTTTATCGTGATGTCAAAAACCGCTTAGTGAAATATGGCCGCCATGCGGATGACTTGAAAATTATGCCGGGGGTTTCGATTTTTGTTGCCAAGACAGAGCAAGAAGCCCAAGAAAAATATGACTTTTTAAATAACTTAATTCACCCAGAAGTGGGTTTAAGTTTATTGTCTGCTTTGGCAGGCGGCATTAATCTGGCCAAATTTGATCTAGATGCCCCTTTCCCGAAAATAGAAGATGCAGACATTAATTTCTCCAGTCGTCAGCAAATGATGATTGATATTGCCCGTAAGCACAATTTTAGTATTCGTCAGCTCTATCAATATATCGCTTCAGCCCGTGGACATTGGACCTTGATTGGCACGCCTGAACAAGTCGTAGATCAACTGCAAGAATGGTTTGAGAATGACGCTGCCGATGGTTTTAATGTCCTACCGCCAACAACACCTGCGGGGTTAAATGATTTTGTCGATCTCATCGTTCCTGAACTGCAACGTCGCGGTCTATTCCGAACGGCTTATGAAGGCAAGACCTTACGAGAAAACTTAGGTTTAAAACGACCTGAAAACCAATATGTTTTAGAAAAAAGACATACCTCCCAAGCCTCATAAACCAACGTTTAATAAAACTCAAAAACAAATGCCCCAACTGGGGCATTTTTATGGACTGATATTAATCCAACTTAAGCGATGATCATACTGACCTATATTTGATAAGCCTAAAAAAAGCCCTGAATTCAGGGCTTTTACATTGTCTAGGTGATGGTCAATTCAGACTTACCATGCAAATTTATAATCGGCAAATCGGTGAGATAAAGGTTCAAGCAACTGATCTTTTACTGGATCACTAAAGTCAGTCAAAATGTCATTTTTAATATTGATCAGACGGACATCTTCGCGTTTACGCGGATGGGCTAAATGAATATCTACAATACGTTTAATTCGTCCCGGATGTGGCTGCATGACCACTACCCGATCACCCAAAAATACCGCTTCTTCGACATCATGGGTGACAATAATCATGGTGATTTTTTCACTTTGCCAAATTCGCTGCAATTCATCCTGTAGATTTTGACGGGTCAATGCATCGAGTGCGCCAAAGGGTTCATCGAGTAATAAAATCTGTGGTCGATTCACCAAACTCCGGGCAATCGCCACACGTTGATTCATCCCACCAGACAACTGCGAAGGATAAGCATCTTTAAATTGGGTTAATTTGACCAACTCTAAATGTTCATCAATCAATACATCTTCTTCTGCACGGCTAAACTGACTTTTATGCAATGCAATCCGTACATTTTCTCTTACCGTCAACCATGGAAACAGGCGATGATCTTGAAACACGATACCACGTTCCAAACTCGTGCCCTGTATAGGCTGACCATCAACCAAAATCTGGCCCTGAAACTGACGCTCTAGACCAACCAACAACCGTAATAATGTGGATTTTCCGCAGCCACTACTTCCCACAATACTGATGAACTCACCCGGCTGAATATTCAGGTTAATGTCCTCAAGTACGGTTAAGTCTTCTTGCTTTTGTGTGGGATAATGTTTCGTTAGCTGCTGAATAGAAACCGAACCAGCTTGTTCTACGCTCATATCATTATTCTCTATTTGTGCTGACAAACTTTGCTGGACTAAACCTTAGAGTTTAGCCAGTGACACTTCCGTCGATTTAATTAACACCACTACCTCTGAACCTACTTTTAAGTCTAAATCCTTCACCGAACGCGTCGTGATCACGGACGTAAAAAAGCCCGCTTTGGTTTCCACATCAATTTCTGAAACCACAGGACCCTCTACGATTTCATTAATCACGCCTTTGAATTGGTTTCGCACATTTACTGAAGTAATCGCCATTTTAATTATGCCTTTTGTTATTAAGAGAGCTTTACTATAAAACAGTTCAATCACTTGCTATATCTTGATTTATCCTTTAGTTATCCCGATTTTATTTATCTTAAAATCAGATAAATAATCCACGCATGAATTTATCGGTGAAACTGATATTTAAATATCGAATTATTATTTATCTTTTATTTTTAAATCTTTCATCATGATCTGTATTTTCAACAACTATAAGAAACGATATGTCTATTTTGACCCACCCTGCAGTGCCCTCTGCACTGAAACATAAACGGGCAACAGCGACCGTCTTTGCAGACCCGTTATCGCAAGCGTTGTTGTCTCGAATTGAACAAATTGCACCAAGTGAGGCAAATGCACTCATCATTGGTGATACAGGCACAGGTAAAGAATTGGTTGCACGCCAAATCCACCAATTAAGCCATCGTGCCAAAGGTCCATTTATCGCAGTGAACTGTGGTGCCTTTACCGAGTCATTAGTCGAAAGCGAACTATTTGGACATGAAAAAGGAGCCTTTACAGGGGCAATTAATAGCCGTGTCGGTTGGTTTGAAGCAGCCCATAATGGCACCTTATTTTTAGATGAAATTGGTGATCTGTCCTTACAAATGCAAGTCAAATTACTCCGTGTTTTACAAGAAAGAGAGATCGTTCGAGTCGGCTCACTCAAATCCATTCCAATTAATGTCCGAATCATAGCCGCAACCAATGTCGATTTAGAGCATGCCGTACAGGACGGGCGTTTCAGGGAAGATTTATTCTACCGCTTACATGTGGCGTTGCTACGCATTCCACGTCTCTCAGAGCGTCGTGGTGACATTTTGCCTTTGGTTAAACACTTCATTCAGGTCTATCAAACCAACCCACATGACACACCATTACGCCTCAGCCCATTGGCGCTCAAGAAACTCCATTTACATAGCTGGCCGGGAAATATTCGCGAATTAGAAAATACCATTCAACATGCGATTTTAGTCAGTGAAAAAGGTGTGATTGAACCAGAAGATATTAGTTTTTCGAGTATTCAAAGTGCATCGTCGTTTTCGCGTGCAGAACCTTTTAACTTACAAAATGCCACCTCTGCTGTAGCCAACATCAAAGATATTCAAGATGCTGGACAGTTACTTGAGCAGACCTTTTTACAAATTTTTCAAGCCGCAAATCAACTTAAGCATGACAATATTAATGAGCTGATTGAAGAAAAATTTATCCGAAGTGCGTATCAGCACTGTCAATACAATCAAGTGCATACGGCTCGTTTGCTTGGAGTGACACGCAACGTCATTCGCACTCGCCTAATTAAATATGGCTTATTATAAATAAGTCATATTTTTATTTTCTCCACATTAAAATAATAATCCATACAAAACTGATAAATAAATAGTCATCTACATTATTCTTTATTCATTGCATTATTTAAAATATAAAAAATCAGTAATAAAAAACCTCGGTATATCCCGAGGTTTTTTATTTATTTTTCTATTGCATTTAGATTATTCCACAGGGTTGCGTTTCCACGCTGTGAAGTATTTTTCTAGTCCAATCAAGAAATAGTTGAAGGATAAACCCACGAGGGTAATGACTAAAATACCCACAAACATTTGTGGAATTTCAAAGCTAAATTGCGAATAAATAATCAGATATCCCAGACCTGCTTTGGCACCAAACATTTCTACTGCCACTAAGGCCAAAATCGAAATCGCCCCTGCCAGACGGATACCGACAAAAATCGTGGGTACGGATGCAGGCAGAATCACTTTTCGGAACAATTGATAGGGTTTTAGGCCCATGGTTCGTGCCGATTTAATCAGTAAAGGATCGACTGTTTGTACGCCTGTAATGGTGTTCAATAAAATCGGCCATGTGCATGCATACACTAACAGACTGATTTTTGAGGTTTCACCAATGCCTAAAAATAAGATGAACAGCGGCATTAATGCTAGTGCTGTGGTATTTCGAAACAGTTCTAACAATGGATTTAAGGTTTCAGCCACGAGCTTGTACCAACCGATGATGAGACCCAAAGGAATAGCGATCGCTAGGGCCAAAATGAAACCAATAATTGAACGCTTTATACTGGCCAAGAAATGGATGCCTAATTGACCGCTTTGATATAGCTGCCATGTGGTTTCCAATACTACAGATAACGGCGGTAAAAAAGCCGGATTGACCACACCACTCCGCGGCAGAATCTCCCACAGCAAGAAAAAAGCTACAATGGCAATGGTGCGTTTAAAGACCGTGTTTAACCAAGTGAATTGTAGTCTGGGTTTAATGTCGTTATACGATTGCGTATAACTGATGGCTTGTTTAGTCGATGACATAAATAAATCCTCTGAATATTTTAGTTATGTGCAAGCTGTTTATGTTTTTCGAGGGCTTGCGCTTTAATCACTTCTTCACTGAGCAATGACCAAATTTTATGGCGAATTCGGCCATATTCAGGCAATGAACGGACATCTTCACTGGAGCTGCGCAGGCTTTGAGGAATTTCAATCACTTCCTTAATTCGCC
The DNA here is from genome assembly GCF_013420275.1 of Acinetobacter sp. YH01020. NCBI lineage: Bacteria > Pseudomonadati > Pseudomonadota > Gammaproteobacteria > Moraxellales > Moraxellaceae > Acinetobacter > Acinetobacter sp. YH01020. The sequence goes on along the minus strand of NZ_VOYN01000031.1, from coordinate 29,241 downwards.
CCGGTCTTGAGGTCATAATCGCCACGCGCTGACTCAGATAAATTGCTTCATCAATACTGTGAGTAATAAAAACAATGGTTTTTTTCGAGCTTTTCCAGATATTGATCAGCTCGGCTTGTAAGGTTTCTCGGGTTTGCGCATCTAGGGCAGCAAAGGGCTCATCCATTAATAAAATTTCTGGTTCATAAGCCAAACTTCGGGCAATCGCAACCCGCTGTTTCATCCCGCCGGAAAGCTCATTCGGATAATGCTTTTCAAAGCCACTGAGACCCACAAGCTGCAAATAGTATTCGGCTTTTTCACGGCGTTCTTTTTTTGCTACGCCTTTGGCTTCTAGACCAAATTCGATATTTTCCAGTGCGGTTAACCATGGATAGAGCGCATATTGCTGAAACACAATGCCACGGTCTAAACCCGGTTGAGTAATCTGCTTGCCACTCAGTAAAATCTGCCCTGCAGACGGTTTGGTTAAACCCGCAATTAAGTCTAATAATGTAGATTTTCCACAGCCACTTGGCCCCACGATTGAAACAAATTCACCCGGCTGAATATCCAAAGTGACATTTTCTACGGCAACAAATTCAGGCTTATAGTTTTTACTGCCGACATGGTTTTGTGCAGGAAATACCTTACGCACGTGATCTAAATGTAATGCACTGGTCATTGTTATATTCCTTTTGATTTTTGGTCTTTCGCATAGGGATTAAATTCATTGCTATAGATGCGACTGACCTCAATTTGATTTGGTTTTAATTTGTGTTCTTTTTCTAAGGCACTCACCCATGGGGCAAAATCCTGATCTTTTTGCACACCACCCACTTCGTGGACACCTGTGCCTGTGTAATATGGAATAAGTGCTGTATTTTCATTGCGTTGACGTTTTTCAATAATGCTTTCCATACGGGCAATGATTTGCTCTTTCGGCGTGTTGTGTAGCCATTCCTGAGCTTTGGCCACGCCACTGACAAAAGTACGAGCCAACTCAGGATGCGCTTGAATAAACTCTCCACGCATCGAAAAACTGCCTGCGGTAAAGGGCCCGTATAAATCAATATCTTTAAAGATGCTACGTACACCACCATGTTTTAAGGCCCGTTTTTCCAAAATGCCTGAGAACACCGCAATATCAATTTGACCATTCCGTAGAGCTTGTTCTGAGCTCACTGGTGGCAACATAATCAGCTCAACTTGACGGATTTCATCATCGGTTAATCCATGGCGAGCCAAATAATCTTTCACCACAAAATCATAATGCGCCCCATAGGCATTCACTGCGACTTTCTTGCCAATAAAATCTCGTGGGCTACGAATAGGACTATTTTCTAGCACATAAAAACCCACGTTTTGTTCAGCATCACTGCCATAAGATGCGACGACTGGGACCACATCTAGACCCGCGGCAATAACTTTCACCACAGCGCCATTAAAGGCTCCAGCGAAATCAACATCTCCTGCCACCAAGGTGAGTAAATCTTGTGGCCCACCTTGTACTGTGCCGACATAACTGAGTTTAATGTCGCCTAAATAGCCCAAGTCTTGTGCCAACTCAGGCAAAGACACCAGTCCCGGATAGCTTTGATAGCGTAGTTCTTTTAAAGCCATTTGCTGAGGTTCATCCACTTGCTGCGTGCTGCAACCAACCAAGGCTGTGCCACCGACCAAGGCAGCTAAAAATAGGCTACGCCAGAGTTGAGGAATGTTATGGATTGTCATTTTTTTCATTGTTATGTTCTCCTATCCAACCTGCTGCCAAGCTAAAACTTTACGTTCAACCCAAGTCAGTACCGTATTGAGCAACACCCCCACAGCACCAATCAGCAACATGCCAAAAATAATCAGTTCGACATCAAAAGCCTGACGCCCTTGAATCACGATATTGCCCAGACCATTGCCATAGTTCGCCAATAAAAATTCAGAGCCAATAGTGGCAAGCCATGCGAAAATCAGCCCAAGTTGTAAACCGACAAAAATCTGCGCCGAAGCACCGGGTAATATCAATTTACGAAACGCGTATGTCTTTGGAAATTGGTAGACTTCGGCCACTTCACGATATTTATGCGAAATACTGCTCACACCTTCAAAGGTGTGTAGCGCCACGGGATAAAACACAGATAAGGTAATAAACAGCACTTTGGCGCCGTGTCCCTCACCTAAAAAGGTCGAAATTAGTGGCAACCATGCAAACAGCGAAATTTGACGCAATACATGAAAGCTCGGTGCAAATAACCAATTCGAAAGGCGTGAACTCGCGATCAAGATCCCAAACAACACACCTGCTATCGCACCTATGCCATAGCCAATAAAATTTCGTGCCAAACTTTCGCCGAAGCCTGTCAAAAAGCTCGGTTGTTGGAGCACGGTTACTGCTTTTTGCAGCACGAGCCATGGACTAGGAATCAACTTTGGATCGACCCAATTTTGCTGTGAGGCTACTGCCCACAGTGCGATAAATGCCACAGGTAGAACGAGTGCTTTTGCTGCTTTAACTAAGACTTGGCGCGCTGCCCCGTTTAATGAAAGGATGCTCATGAGTTCCCTCCTACTCGGGTTGCGTGAAAGCGTGCCGTTTTTTCTAACCAAGCCAGAAAGGTATCTAAGACATAGCCCGTAATACCAATCAGAATGATCGCCATGAAGATCAAGTCCATCTGCATTAGCTGACGTCCCCACACCATGAGATAACCAATCCCTTCACTACTTGCTAATAACTCGACAAAAACCAATGCCAACCACGCCTGCATAATGCCTTGACGTAAACCACTGATCACACTAGGTAGTGCAGCTGGGAAAATCACCTCTTTGAGTTTCTGCCAATTGCTGTATTGGTAAACCTCTGCCACTTCCATCAAACTATTCGGCACATGAGTAATGCCCTTATAGGTTGCAATCAACAGCGGCGGTAACACAGCCAATGAAATAGCGGCAATCTTCAAAGCCTCATCGATGCCTAAGAAAATCATCAATAATGGAATCCAGCCAACTATGGGAAATTGCGCAACAAGATTCACCGTCGGAAAAATAAAGTCCCGACTACGTTTGGCCAATCCCAACACAGTACCAAGCAAAATCCCGACACTGGCACCAAGTAAGACACTCCATAAAATACGTTTGGCACTGATGGCAAAATGAAAACTCAATTCACCGCTTTGCCATAATTCAACTGTGCTTTGCCACACCAAACTCGGTGCAGGTAAAATTTGCTCTGGCAACCAATGTTTGAGTGTTGCCACATACCATAGACCGAACAACAAAACTGGCATCAGGAGTCCACACGCCACTTGCAAAGTTAGTTTTAAATAGGTCTTAAAAAAATCCAACGCACTTCGGTCACTTTGCAAGGGAACCGAATGTGCAGATACATCCGTAAGGCTCATAATTCTTGTCCTTTTACGCTCTGTTCTGAGACATCAGGTTTTAAAAATTGAATAAATTCCTGATCTTTGCTGATCAAAATAATCAGACCAATAAACACCAACCCGATCGGTAAAAATAAATTTTGTAGTCCAACCTGTGCGCCAAATACGGCGCCTATCAAGCCACCCAACAGTCCACCCGAAGGTCCGACGAGGGCTAAAATTGGAGAAATCTTAGCCATCGCGGTTTGCTCACCCACTCGGGCGAAAGACATAAAATTGGCGATATGCAACATACCGAGTCCAAGTCCAAACATGACCGAAGCAGGCCACATCAACAGCGTGATTTTGGTTAAGGCTAAAATCAGTAATGCCGTTGCCATCAGGCTTAGGCCAATCAAATAAAACTTTTGATAACCCATCAGCTCAGCCAAACCGCCCATGCTAAATAGCGATCCCACAAAGACAATGCCTTGTACGGTCAGCAGCATCACTGCCATTGGCTCTGAAAGTGCAAAACTTTGGATAGCAATCACCACAATGAAAAAGCCAAAGTAGTTATTTGCCACGCTGCTCAAAAATTCCAATATGCAAACAATCCGCAGCGAGGCATGGGTTTTGATGAGTGCCAAAGGCGCCACAATATCTCGCCATTGAAAATGCGGGCGATTCGTCGCTTGCGGAGTGCTACGTTGAAAGCACCACGGAGCCAACAGCAAGGTGCCTAAAAAAAGCAAAGACACCACATAAAAACTTCCGCCATAGCCGAAATGTTCGATCAACAACACGCTCAATGCAGGCGCAATCAGGAAATATCCCATCATGTGCGAACCGCGAAACCAACCCGCACGGGCTGGACCTAAACGCTTTAAATTGCTCAGGAAAACGGTATTGATCGAAACAAAACGCATGGGTAAGACAAAACTTACTAAGGCTGTCACCGCAAAGAGGTACCATGCACCAGCTTTGAGTGGCGTTAAGCTATAGACCAAAGCGCCCAACACACTGCCGATGCAGAATATTTTCAAAGACCCAAAGCGCTGTACCAACACGCCAATCGGCAATGCCATGATCAAAATGCCAATATTTTGCGCTGCAGAAATTAGCCCTAATTGCAATTCGGTGGCTTCTAAATGCACGGCATACAAGGAAATTAAAACTCGTGCGACACCTACACCCAGTCCAGCCAAAATCGTGAGCAGCACAAAACTGCTCATAAATTTGGTGGTTAATGGACTGGCAATTACATTGCTTTCAATCGGACGACTCATGGCTGTGACTTACTTCGGTTGACCTTGAGCATTAAATTGGCGCCAGTAACCCTCTAACTTCAGCTCTTTCAAGGCATTATTTAGATACTTCGGTTCATACCACGTTTTGGTATCCACATCACGACGGATTAAGCGTGCGTCTTTGGCAATTTTTAAAGCACTATCAATTTGTGAACGATGAAACTCGTCTAGTAGCGGTGTAGTGCGGTCTTTTAAATTCCAACCATCCCATGTTTTTTGATAATCCACCAATGGAATGCCACTTTGAGCCCAGAGTTTATATTGCGCACTACGGTTGGCTTCTTGAGAACTCCACTGCGCTTGTTTAATCAGTGTCGTCACGACACGTTGCACCACCTCTGGATATTGTTTTTCAAAACTTTCTGTCACCCAAAAGTGCGCAATCGGTGCAACTTTCGGATCTTTAATTTCTAGTAATGTTTTCGCCACACCACGCGCTTGCAAACTAAACGGTGAAGTAATCGTGGCATCAATATCACCTGTCGCTAACGCAGTACGCGCCGAATAGGCATCTTGCGAAATCACTCGTAAATCGCGCTCAGTTAAATTGTATTTTGCTAATACACGGTTAAAGACGATCTGACCATTGGTGCCTTTAAAGACGGAGAATTTTTTGCCTTTGAGATCTGCAAAGGATTTGGCATTAGAGCCGGCAGGCACCACCACATAAGTTGGGCCAAAACGCCCTGTTGAAAACAACACTTTGGTTTTTAATCCCGTCGAACGTCCAACCAATGAGGGCAAATCGCCATGCAATGCAAAGTCAACTTTGCCATTGGCTAAAGCTTCGTTAGTTGCAGGTCCAGCCCCGGGGAAAAAGAGCCAATTCACCTTAATGCCATCTTTTTTAAATTCTTGTTCGAGCACACCTCGTAAATGTGCTGTAGCTACAAAACTACCGCCCACTTTGGGTTTACCCCCCTCACCCGCAGCTGATACAGAAATGCGAATTTCTTTGGGATTGGCAGCATGCAATTGAACGCTTAGACCAAGTGCTGAAAGTGCCAAGAATGTGGCTGCGATTTTTTTAGAGATAATTTTCATTTTAAATGTTCCTTAATGATTTAAATTTTTGAATTAAAAGGTGTACTGAACTTGAGCTTGCAGCTCATTGGTGTCTTTTTGATTTGCCGTTTCGACATCAAACAGGTAGTGATTCAGCTGTAATTGGAATTTTGTGGTTTGCGCAAAAAATAGGTTTAAACCCAAAGAGTGAATGTCATATTCACCAATACGACCGCTCGCGGTATCGAGATAGCTTGCGTTGTTTCTATTCGGGTTATAGCGGTCAAAACGGTAATAGCCTTGGACTGACTTCGGCCAGAAATCATCAAATTTGGCATTGGATTTAATACTGTTGTAGAACTGATCACCCAAGGTGTAAAAAGCGGTAAAAGTATGCCCTTCCGCTTTGGCTTCTTTGATGTCTTGGGCTACGGTGTCGACATAATCGGTCTTGCCTTGCACATATTCATAAGTCACACCAAATGGGGCGTGGTTATAATAAATATCGAAACCCAAACGATCACGTTTTGCAGCATCGTCAGTGATTCCGCCGGCTGAAATTTTCGATTCGCCTTTGATATAAGAGGCACCGAACTTCAACTCACGGAAAATGCTGGCGTAGTCCACTGGCAAGGTAAAAGCCACACGACCGATATAATCTTTGCCATTGTTGTCATCTGCCTTATTGCTGGCGTTCCCATTGGTTACCCCTAAGGCATACTCAAATAGCGGCGCACGGTAGTTCGATGCAAAGTCGACAAAAGGTTTGGCATCTCCACGGACGATAAAGCCATTTTGACGGTTAAACAGTCCTAGAAAGGTCGAAGCTGCAGCGGTATTAATGGTCGGACGCAAATCTTCAGGAGACTGCACATCTAGACCAAAGGGCAATAACTGCTGACCGAGCGTAAAGTTGAGTTTGGCAGTTTCAGGGCCCGCATTGGTGGCAAAAGCGTTATAGCGAACAAAGGCATCTAGTAAGTTAAAGTTACTGTTATTGGTGCCATCATTGCGTTTGCCATAACCAAAGGACAATTGATAGTCGAGGTTTTTGCCTTCGTTATAATCACGGAATAAATTCCCGCGTACACCGATCAGCGCAGTCCCAATATCAAATGTCGATTTGGTTGAACCCAACACACCCGTTTCATCGAGCGCACTGGCACGTAGTTGAACTGTGCCATACAGGGTTGTATCACGAGTCGATTTGGTGGTTTGACGTTCATATTGACGTGACTGATCGTACTTATAGTTTTCAATATCTGCACGTAAGCCGTCGATATCTTCGGATGTTGCTGCGGTCACTTCTGAAACCTGCGTTTCACCTTCAACATCAGCGGCGTTGCTCGGATCTTCTGTCGTCAACGCGGCCGTTTCTACGACTTTACTTTTGGTCGTACCAGATTCCACTGCATTTAAGCGTTTTTGCAAACTCTCAATTTGTTGTTTTAAGCTGCTCAGTTCTTGCTGAAGTGCTTCATCCGATGCAAAACTCAGCGGACTGGTTGCGGATAAAATCAGTCCGACCGCAACGGTTAATGTGGTTTTTTTCATGATTTGGTTTCACTAACATTTTTCCCAAAGCGCAAAATCCCCCAACCCCATGCAAGGTGCATGAAGTGAATGTACTGCGTGGGTTTTTAAAAATTAATCTGAGTGGTCGTAGGTTTTATTCAACTTATGCACGACCGAAACTCGAAGACAGCTTTTAGAATTTAAGCGCGCATCATCGCGAGTGTCATAGCACAACAACATGCCTGTTGCAGGACACGAAAAACAGAAAGATATCGATGCGTAAAAGTACTCATAAATGTTCCATACAGTGGTGAGTTTTGTTCACTCTAATATGGCAACAACTGTGCCAACATTTTAAGTATTTATTTTTTAAAGTTTTATTATTCAAACCCGATAGATTCTGTTGGTTTTGACGCCAAAAAACTGTTGGTTATTCAACAGTTGCTTATTTCAAATCATCAGATATCTCCATTTTTATATCTCATTTTATGAAATAAGCAATACGCCTTGGGCTTTCCTTTGGGCATAAAAAAAACCCACTGACGTGGGCTTTCAATCGATTTTAATTACCGCTTATTGACCAAATTTAGTCGCCATGGCAGTTAATTTTTGATAACCCGTCGGAAGCAAACGTTGAATTAAATCAATCGCTTTTGCATCATTACCAATCAATAAACGACGCTTATCTTTTTGTACTGCTTCAATGATTTGACGAGCCGCTTCTTCAGGTGGACAGCGCAAGAATTTATTAAAGGACTGTGCCGATTTTTGCGGGTTCATGCCTAAACTTTTCAGGCTATCATTCATTTTTGCGGCATTGGCAATATTGGTACGAATCCCGCCCGGATGTACACATAGCGCACTCACGCCACAGTTTTCAATATCCAATTCTTGGCGTAAAGATTCGGTAAAGCCACGTACTGCAAATTTAGTGGCATTATATGCCGACTGTGTTGGCTGTGCCGTTAAGCCAAACAAGCTGGAAATATTGATGATATGACCTTCACCACTTTGCTTAATATACGGTAAAAACTCCTTGGTGCCATAAACCACACCCCAGAAGTTAATATTAACAATCCACTCCAGCTCTTCGTAGCTTGCCCCTTCAACGGTCGTGCCCAATGCCACACCCGCATTGTTAAAAATCATATTCACCGAACCATGATCTTTAACGGTCTGTGCTGCCCATGCTTTCATTGCCGCAAGGTCTGACACATCGAGTTTTTGCGTCGTTACACGTACATTGCTGGCTTTAACCAATTCAACGGTTGCCGCTAGCCCCTGTTCATTCACATCGCTTAAAGACAGATGGCAGCCTTGTTTAGCCAAAAGCACAGCCAATTGCTGACCAATACCTGAACCTGCACCTGTAATGGCAGCCACTTTATTTTTGAAGTTTTTCATTGTGATTCCTTATTCCTTTATGCTGCCGCTTGGCTTTATCACAGCGTGATCTCATTTGCCAATGTGTGCAGTTCGTCGACTTAATATAGGTTTGACAATACATATTGTCAATGTCATCTTAGGACGTGCTAAGCTGTTGAAATCGCCAATGCTTAAACATAGGTTTAAACTGAAATTATTGCTAAAATAAGACAAAATTCTGCTTTAATTCAGCGTATATTTTCATGACAGATGCAACAAATCACACAGAACAACAACAGGCAAAAAATGTGAAGGAACGTCAATTTAAAGGGCTTTCTCTCAGTGAACGTAAGCAAGCGCGACGTGAAAAACTGATTGAAGCCGGTATAGAAGCCTATGGTACACATGGCTTTTTTTCCGTGACCGTGAAAGATATTTGTTTGGAAGCCAAGCTGACCGAACGCTATTTTTACGAATCATTTAAGAAAAGTGAGCAACTGTTCCAGACCATCTTTTTAAAATTAATCGATGAACTGCAACAAAATGTGATGCAAGCCATCATGCAAGCATCTACCGATTCTAAAAAAATGATTGAAGCGGGCTTAACCGCCCTACTGTTAACTTTAAAAAATAATCCCCGTATGGCGCGCATCATTTACATCGATGCTATGTTGGTACAAGAGCTACATAACCAAGCCACGATTCATGAAACCATGATGCGCTTTGACCGTATGATTCATGCCTTTGTCATGCTCATGATGCCGAATATTGATCGTTCAGAACGTGAAATTTCGATGGTCGCAACTGGTCTCAATGGTTATGTCACTCAAATCGCGATTCGTTGGGTCATGAGTGGTTATAAACAGCCGATTGATGAGGTTTTATCGTCATGTAGCGTGGTCTTTTTGGCCTTGTTGGATGCTTTTTCTGAAAAACCCAGTAAATAAATTTTGGCCTCAACACTGATCTTTACAATTTTTTGAATGATTTTTTTGTGACAACAGCATGATGCAAAGCCCATGTTGTTGAATATTTCAGGATTTAAATTGTCACAATTTCTTTCTAAACCCCAATGAAAGATCATTTTTGCAATGATACTGTCATAATTAATCTTTGTAATAAGCCTGTCATAAATATAAAACGGTCTACCGTTTACATAAAATAGGGTATTGCGCTGTGAAAGATGACTATATTTTAATCGTCGACGACGAACTCCCGATTCGGGAAATGATCCATACTTCACTGGATATGGCTGGTTTTCAATGTCAGCAAGCTGAAGATGCCAAACAAGCGCACCAAATGATTGTGGATCAGCGTCCTGCACTGATTTTATTAGATTGGATGATGCCTGGCGGCGTGAGTGGTGTAGACCTATGTCGTCGTTTAAAACGCGATGAAAATTTGTCAGAGATTCCAGTCATCATGCTCACTGCACGCGGTGAAGAAGACCATAAAGTCCAAGGTCTAGACGCGGGCGCAGATGACTACATGACCAAACCATTTTCCACCCGTGAGTTGGTGTCACGCATTAAAGCGGTGCTACGTCGCTCAAATGCATTGGGGGGTGAAAAAACCATTGATGCCAATGGCTTAATCCTCGATCCAGTCAGCCAACGTGTCAGCTTTGGCAACACCATTTTAGATATGGGACCAACTGAATATCGTCTATTGGCCTTTTTCATGACTCATCCTGAACGTGCCTATACCCGTGCTCAATTATTAGATCAGGTTTGGGGTGGAAACGTGTATATTGAGGACCGTACCATTGACGTTCATATTCGTCGTTTGCGTAAAGTTCTTGAACCTTTCCAAGCCGATCGTTATGTGCAAACTGTTCGTGGTACAGGTTACCGTTTCTCTACCCGTGCAGACGCTGTGATGGGTTAGTCATTTTAGGTCTTTAATTTTCTATGTACGAACCGTATCCCGTCCCTGAACTTGCCAGTGAACATAAAAAATTCCGTTACAGCAGTTTATGGACTTTTGCCAAGCAGGATTTGAGACTTCTGGCATTTTTCCTGCTCATTGCTGCACTCATCGGCTTTGGTATCGGGTACTTATGGATCTGCATCTTAATTGCCTTTGCAGTGTTCTTTGCATTGCAAATGCGTTCGCTGTACTTGGTCAACGAATGGATTTCAAACCGTCCCTATGATGTCCCGCCGAATTTAGACGGTATTTGGGGGGCTTTGCTCTTTAATGTATACCGTGCCCAGCGCCAAGAACGCATTGTACAAGCTGAAATGGTCGGCCTAATTGACCGCGCTCAATCTTCCTTAGTGGCACTTGCTGAAGCTGTGGTATTGATTGATGAATTACACCAAATCGAATGGTGGAACCCTGCCGCAGAAAAGCTTTTGGGGATTCAACAGCTCGATCAAGGGCGCAATATTTTAAGCATTTTAAGACAGCCCAGTTTTATCGAATACTTTACCAATATCGATTTAGCCCCCGATGGTTTGAAAATGAAATCATCAGTGCTCGAAGACCATTATGTGCAAGTCAAATTGACCCGTTTTGGTCGCGAAAGTCGTTTATTGGTGGCCTATGACGTCACACGTATGCATAACCTTGAGCAGATGCGTAAAGACTTTGTTGATAATATTTCACATGAGTTACGCACACCGCTCACGGTTTTAAGTGGTTATATCGAAACCTTTACCGATCAGGAAGATTTAAATCCACGCTGGAAACGCGCATTCGATCAAATGCAGTCTCAAACCCGCCGTATGAATGCTTTGGTTAATGACTTGTTATTATTATCTCGTCTGGAAAATGATAAAAAAGTTGCTAAAAATCAAATCATTGAAATGCCCAGCCTAATGAACCAACTGTATGACGATGCACATGCTTACAATGTGGATTATGGACATACACTGAATCTCGAGATTGATAGTCACTGTGACCTGATCGGATCAGATATGGAATTGGCGAGTGCCTTTAGTAACCTCATCACCAATGCAATTAAATACACCCCGAAAGGCGGTACTGTGACCATTGGTTGGCATGATGATGGTACGCATGGTTATTTTACCGTTGAAGATACGGGTATCGGGATTGACCCGAAACACTTACCCCGTTTAACGGAACGGTTTTACCGTGTGGACAGCGCACGTAGTCGCCAAACGGGAGGAACAGGTTTAGGTCTTGCCATCGTGAAACACGTTTTGATGCAACATCAGGCACACCTTGAAATTGAATCCAAAGAAAACCGTGGTTCGCTGTTTAAAGTCGTCTTCCCTAAAGAACGCTTGTATCATGTGAGCTAAGCAGAATCATCCTGCCGGTCTTGCTGTGCTTCCAACTGTTCTTCTTGTTGTTTGGCACGGCGATATGCAGGACGCTGTTGCATCCGTTGTAAGAAAGCCTGAATTTGTGGATATCGCCCTTGAGTTCTGGTCATGACGGCTTCTAATGGAAACGTCATCTGAATATCCGCAAAGCTAAACGGTCCCGCAAAATATTCATTTTCCGCTAAGTGATTTTCTAAAAACTCGATATGTTCTTTTAAACGCGGTCGTACAAAACCTTTTTTGACCCCATCACAAATGCGGCTAGCTACGGGTTTGATGACCCAAGGTACATGGCGTGGCACATTGCTCATGACCAACTGCATCACCAATAATGGCATCAGAGAACCTTCGGCATAATGCATCCAAAAGCGATATTGTTGTTTTGAATGTTCCGCCTTGGCTGCAAAAAAATCATGCCGATCATACTTCTCTTGTAAATACTCCAAGATCGCTGCAGATTCTACCAAGACCAGTCCATCATCCTGCAATATGGGCGACTTCCCTAAAGGATGGATGACTTTAAGCTCAGGGGGAGCAGACAAATTTGGCTGGCGCAGATAAAACTGAACCTGATAATCCAGTCCTAATTCCTGCATTGCCCATAAAATACGAAATGAACGAGATTTTTCTAGATGATGTAGCACCCGCATGGGTTCATCTCCTATATGAAGTCTAAAATTTTCTTATTTCTAGCAAGCCATTATTATTTTGAAGTACTTAAATCATAAAAAGTGTCAGATCACTGCTTAGGGCTATATCAAAACTAAATTTTGCACAGTACAGCAGCGACCTGCTTTTAAATTAAACTAGAGTGGTTTTAATGTCTACACTGCGCAATAAAGTTTTTGTCACTGGGGTTTTTTCACAAATGGACAAGATTTTTTGCTCTAATTCTGCATCCAAGGACGTTTGAAAATGCAGGCGTCGCTCAACCCATTCAGCTCCTTCACGGTTCGCACAAAAGTCTGCCTCGACACGAAACTCACCCAATTGGATTTGTTTATGTGCTGCATACATGCGCAAGGTAATCATTGTGCATGAGATTAAGGATGCGCACAGTAAATCATACGGTGCTAAACCCAAGTCCCCGCCGCCAAATGATTCGGGCTTATCAGTAATAAGTTGATGTTTTCCACTCTGAATTTCACCTGACCATGGTGCTTCTAAGGTGTTTACTGTTGCCGTTGCGACGATACCCATAATGACTCCCTCATGGTTATGCCGCACCATTTTCACCACAGGTACGGCTGTTCATTTTTATTTTTAAGTTAACGTGATGGACGCATTTTATCAGGGAAAGCCGGTGCTTCTAGTCGTGGACCATCATAGTCAGGAATAGAGCCAAAGCGTTCGTCCTGATTAATCCACTGCTCACGGGCAATATTCAATTTTTCTTGTGTGCGCCCCACAAAATTCCACCACAGCAGAATCGGTGATTCAAAAGGTTCACCCCCTAATAATAAAACACGGCCACCTGCGTGCAGATCAATTTTGACTTGGGTTAAGCCCGGCTCAAGTACCACCATATTGTCTTCATTGAGCTCGTGACCATTGACACTGGCAGTCCCTTCGAGGGCCATAAAGCCATATTCAAATTTTGGATTGAGCGGCAAGACGGTACTTTGACTTTCCGAACTACGCAGATCGACACCTAATAATTCACTATGTACTTTTACCGGCGATTTAGTCTGCAAAAATTCACCGACCAAGACCGTCAATTCAATCCCGTCTTGTGTCACCACTGGCAACTCTGGGTAATGGTCAAACTGGGGCGCCATATTGATTTTGTCATCTGGCAATGCAATCCAAAGCTGCGCAGCATGCATTTGCGTTTCAGATTCTGGAGCAACTTCAGTATGCGAAATACCATAACCTGCCGTCATGAGATTGACTTGTTTGGGCTGAATTAACTGATGTGTGCCCAAACTGTCGGTATGCATCATGGTGCCATCAATCATCCAGGTAAACGTTTGCAAACCAATATGTGGATGCGGCCCAACATCTAAGCCATCACCTTGCGGAAAATGCACTGGACCGGCATGGTCAAGGAAACACCATGCACCAATCATCCGTTTATGCCGACTCGGTAAAGCACGTTTAATCACTGTGCCTTGACCAATTTCAGCACGGCGCAGTGGAAATTCTTGAATGAACTGATTGACGTATTTTTCACAATCGTCGGAATGAGATATTTCTGTGTAATTGGTATTGGTCATATTCTTACCCTAAATTTGGCTAAGCCGATGCAAGGACTATCGGCTAGAGCTATGCATTTTTTTCCATTATATCTGCATTAACTCAATCTTCTTCAGCTGTCATTAATACGCTGAATCACAGAGATAGGACAATCGTTTTTTTGTTGCCTAATATGACATACAGCATAACAGTTATTGATGCTTATTTAGACAATACCCAATGCAAAATTACTTGTTCAAATCACGTGAAATGTTAATTTAAGCAACACAAATTAACACTCATTTTTGACCAAACAATACCAAATAATTCACAAATCATTGAAATAACGTGTTTAATTTTAAATAAAAATGATATGAATTATTTGAGTTACATAAATTTACATACAAACCATGCTCACCCGTCGGTAATTTTGCATGATCAATGAGTATAAGAAAGAATCACGTGCACTGATCCAAAATGCCTTGAAAGGAACCTTTATTCGCGTTCCTGCTCAATTTCGTCAAGAATTTTTCCACTACCATCGTCGTCAACTTTTTAAATTCTTTTTCCAAGTCAACATCGTGGCACAATTGGCCTATCTCTCTTATGCCATAGCGGATTGGTTTATGTTGCCCGATGTGGGCTTGCTCGCGATAGGCTTAAAAACGGCCTATACCTTACTGATGATGGGCATCACATGGGTCATTTATACATATAGCAAGAGCATTTTACTCTTTGACTTGATGCTTCCCCTATCGATCGTTGGCGCTTCTGCCCTGTGGTTTAGTCTACTCAATTTATCCAATAGCCCTGATGTGCCGATTTATTTATATGCATCCTTGGTTTTTATCGTGTTAGCCAATTTATGTGTGCAAATCCGCTTTAAAGCTGCTGTGCTCATTTCTCTGTGTATCAGTCTAATCTTGCTGATTGGGGTGTATTTCGCCGTTTCTGGCAATATCCATCAACTGCAACTGTTTATCTTGATCTATTCCCCTGTGTTGTTATTTAGTTTGTATATCAGTTGGAATTCAACGCAAAAATCCAGAATTGTTTTTTTACACAGTAAACTCGATCAGTTGAACCGTGAAGCGCTCAATATTATGGCGCATACCGATGTGCTGACTGGCTTAAACAATCGACGTCAATTTATTCAACTTGCCAATTATCATATTCATCATCAGTCCAAATCGTTACAGCCGCTTTCATTACTGATTTTTGATGTCGACAAATTTAAAAATATTAATGATCAGTTTGGGCACTATATTGGTGATCATGTTTTACAACAAATTGCCGAAACGTGCCGACATACTTTACGTAGCCAAGACATCATTGCCCGCTTCGGCGGTGAAGAGTTTATAATTCTTTTACCGCAGACACACCTGCGTCAGGCTCAAGACATTGCCGAACGTCTGCGACGGGCAATAGCCGATGATTATTTAGAACTTGATACACTACAAAAACTTAAATTTACCGTTTCAATTGGTGTTGCCGAATTTGGTCAAAAAAACCGAGATTTACAAAGTGTAATTCGCATGGCCGATCAGGCACTTTATCAAGCAAAATTTGCAGGACGCAATCAAATTTCAACTTATAAAACAGCAATTTAATAATATATTTTGTAACATTCATCAGACGATTTCTTATCATTCATTCGAAAAATCCCTAGTTTCAGGTAGATATTTTTGTGTGTTTTTTGTTCATAATTTGTCCTAAGCCATTTATGGAGAAGGGACATGTCTGTTGATGTACGAATGAGTTCTCGGACTAATTCGTCTGCTCAGGAAGTTCGTAAAAATCATAATCATACTTTGAAACTTTCTGAGTGTGATCTTGCCAATCGTGCCGAGATTGAACAAGCCATTGCAGATCCTTTTGCACGTATTCCTACGCAGTTTAGAAACTATTTTCTACAACATCAGTATGCCCATCAGTTACCTTATTTACGTCAAGTGAATTACATGGCGCAGATTACATTTCTTCTTTATTTCTTTGCTGACATTTTTATTATCCCTGACATGTTCTTTTGGTCAGGTCTTTCTCGAGTGGCCATGATTATTGCTGCCCTATTGGTCAGCTTTTATCTGTTTAAATACAAAAAAGATATTCGTGTGCTCGACATGATCTTACCGATTGGGACGGTCTGTAGCACCGCGATTTGGATTGGCTTATTACTGGCTTCAAATAGCCCAATGGTCTCGTCCTATATCTATGGTGCAGCGATCTTTATCTTGATTGCCAATGTCTGCGTACAAACACAATTTAAGCCAGCCTTGTATTGTTCAGGCCTCATTTCGCTATTGGTATATTTTGCGGTGAGTCAGCTTTTATCATGGCAAGAAGCACTGATTTTTGTGGTGGTGTCTATTCCTGTTTGGATGATCAGCCTGCATATGAGTTGGAACAATACACTCAATGCACGTCGTCATTTTTTACGTACCCTGCTTGATGACTGGAATATGCATACGCTGAAAAATCTAGCCCACACAGATGAGCTCACCCAGTTATATAACCGTCGTCAGTTTGTTCAGTTGGCTGAGCATCGCATCCATGAATGGCCAACGCCTGCAAGTACTTGCTTATTGATGTTTGATGTCGATCATTTTAAACATATTAATGATAATTACGGTCATGATGTTGGTGATCAGGTACTGCAATGTATCGCTGAAACCACCCGCAAAGAAATGCGCCAAAAAGATGTCTTGGCTCGCTTTGGTGGCGAAGAATTTATTGTGCTGCTGTCGGAAACGCAAATACAGGATGCAATGTTAATCGCAGAACGTATTCGTCTAACGCTTCAAAATCAATCATTGCTGAATGTCGCAAATCACCCGATCCAATTTACCGTTTCCATTGGTGTTTCACAGCTTAAATCACATAAGCAAAATTTAACTGAACTGATTAAGCAAGCGGATATTGCGCTGTATCAGGCAAAAGAAAATGGCCGTAACCGTGTAGAGCGCTATGATTCAAGCATGAAACCCGAACGTAAATCGACGAAGTCTTGGCAAAGCTTTACCCATAAAGCGAAGCCTAAAGCTGAACCGAATAATGAAAGCGATAGTAGTTGGTCAATTGTTTATAAATAGAATGTTGAGATATAAAAAAAGGACGCCGAGGCGTCATTTAAGTTTATTTAAAAACTATCTTCATCAAAACGGTCTTGATCTATTTTATAAATATGGAAACTTCTTTCAATTTGAATACCCAAGCCAAATTCAATCATGAGAGATGTAAGCTTGTCACCATCAATTAAAACAATGCCTGATTTCTTTGCTGACTCAATTGCTTCTTTACTAAAACAAGAAGTAGTAATAAATACGCCCTTTTTCGCCACTTGATCAGCCAAAGCTCCCTTAAACTGTTGAATGTCAGGGCGCCCCACCGTATTTTCCCAACGTTTAGCTTGAATATATATTTTATCTAAACCTAAACGATCTTCACTGATAATACCGTCAATGCCGCCATCACTGGTTTTACCTATTGCTTGGGCTGCGTCTTGATGTGAACCGCCATAACCCATTATTACCAACAAATCGACAACTAATTGCTCAAAGAATTTGGGTGAATTACTTTTAATTTTATTTAATAGCTCATCTTTAATTGTTTGATTAAGCTCCTTTGATGATTGTTCGATTATTTCTGCAGGCGTCAAATGTTCTGTTTGAATAGATGTAGCATGCTCTTCTCTTAGAACTAGATTTTGAATATTTTTATTATGGTTAGAACCAATTTTATAATCAGAAAACCCTTCAAACTGCATCAAATACTGATTAGTTATATTGGATAAGCTGGACAAATCAATAGACCAACCTAACGTACTTAATTCGCAAAGACCACGTGATGGTTGTTGTATCAAACCTGCTTTAACCAAATATGTTTTCGCCCAGCCAACACGATCATAAAATACTGTTTTTGTACCACTAGATAGCCTTAAATTTAAATCAGCTTCAGATAACCCAGATCTTTCAGCTAAAATTTTTGTGGCAGAACTTAATTTTATTGCCTCTTTTTGTTCTGCTAAAAGTTTCATTAATGGAAGCATCAACTGATCGTATGTAGGCAATGACATTTAACTTGCTCTTTTTAAAATAGTATTTTTCATAATTATAAACAAAAAAAAGGACGCTGAAGCGTCCTTTTTTTATTGGATATATCTTAAATGAGATACTGCCACAGGCATCTTGCACAAGATTTAAAGCAGTGCTTTAAATCTTGTTCATGGCGTAAAACTGGCACGAAGCAGTACTTCGTGAAACTCCAGTCTGGCGCAGGCATAGCCTTTGCCGTAATTTAGGCAAGAAACGTTGTTTCTTGAAATCCCTCACTGCCGCGAGCGTAGCTCTTGGCGTAAAACTGGCACGAAGCAGTGCTTCGTGAAACCCCAGTCTGGCGCAGGCATAGCCTTTGCCGTAATTTAGGCAAGAAACGTTGTTTCTTGAAATCCCTAAATTACTCCCATTCAATCGTAGCAGGTGGTTTAGACGATACGTCATAAACAACACGAGAAACTTCAGCAATCTCGTTCATGATACGTGTAGAAATCTTGTCTACAAGATCATAAGGAAGGTGTGCAAAACGTGCAGTCATAAAGTCCACAGTTTCTACAGCACGAAGCGCGATTACCCATGCATAACGACGGCCATCACCCACCACACCAACAGATTTCACAGGTTGGAATACAGCAAATGCTTGTGCAGTTTTATCATACCAACCGCTTGCACGAAGTTCTTGCATGAAGATGTCATCTGCTAGACGAAGGATGTCAGCATATTCTTTTTTCACTTCACCAAGGATACGCACACCTAGACCTGGGCCTGGGAATGGATGACGGTAAAGCATTTCAAATGGAAGACCAAGAGTTGTACCTAAACGGCGTACTTCGTCTTTGAACAAATCACGGATTGGCTCAACCAATTCGAATGCTAAATCTTCAGGTAAACCACCCACGTTGTGATGTGATTTAATCACGTGTGCTTTACCTTGTTTGCTTGCCGCAGATTCAATTACGTCTGGGTAAATAGTACCTTGAGCAAGGAAGTTCACACCGTCAAGCTTACGTGCTTCTTCAGCAAAAACTTCAATGAATTCACGACCGATGATTTTACGTTTTTTCTCTGGATCAACTTCACCAGCAAGTGCTGTTAAAAAGCGATTTTCAGCGTCGGCACGAATCACGCGGATACCCATGTTTTTCGCAAACATGTCCATCACTTGCTCGCCTTCGTTCAAACGAAGTAGACCGTTATCTACGAATACACAAGTCAATTGGTCGCCAATCGCACGGTGTAAAAGTGCAGCTACAACAGATGAATCGACGCCGCCTGAAAGACCCAATAGAACTTTTTGATCACCAATTTGCTCACGAAGTTGTTCTACGCGAAGATCGATGATGTTTTCTGAGTTCCACAAGTTACGGCAACCACATACGCCATGTACGAAGTTAGACAATAACTCAGCACCTTTCGCAGTATGAGTTACTTCTGGGTGGAATTGGATACCGTAGAAACGACGTTTTTCATCAGAAACCATCGCCACTGGGCAGCTTGGTGTGCTTGCAGTGATTTGGAAACCTTCAGGAATTTGAGTCACTTTATCGCCATGACTCATCCATACTTTTAATTGGTCTTTGGTATCTTCAAGATCACCAATTAAAGCATCACGGACTTTAATATCAACTTCTGCATAACCGAATTCATGTACAGTACCTGGCTCAACTTTACCGCCAAGCTGTTCTGACATGGTTTGTAGACCATAGCAAATACCTAAAACAGGTACACCAAGTTCAAATACAACTTGTGGTGCGCGCGGACTACCTTCTTCATGAACACTTTCTGGACCACCTGAAAGAATGATCCCGTTTGGGTTAAATGCACGAATGTCTTCTTCAGACATATCAAATGCGTACATTTCTGAATAAACACCAGCTTCACGTACACGACGTGCAATAAGCTGACTATATTGAGAACCGAAATCCAAAATCAGGATACGGTCTTCAGTAATTTGGGTATTGGTAGTCATGGCAAACAACTATGCAGGCAACGAATATAAGCGCCGTATTCTAACATTTTTCTTGGACTTTCGCACACTATTCGGACAGGGGCAAAAACCCCAAGCTAAACGGTGTTTTTTACAACACATTTCAGGACTTTACCCATCCGCTTTCAATCAGCGGTAGACTTGAAAAAAGCGGCAGAACGCCGCTTTGATGGATGCTAGGACTCATGATCATTTTATTTTGATTTTTCAATCCAATGATCAAAACTGAATTTACCTGCACCATGTAACATGAGAAATAATAAGCCGCCAGACATCGCCAAATTTTTCATAAAGTTAATACCATCTTCTGCACCGCCATGGAATAAAAATGCAGTGATTAAACTAAATACGGTTAGACCTAGCGCTGCAAAACGCGCTTGAAAACCAAACAATAAAGCTAAGCCACCACCCAACTCGACTAAAATGGTGATTGGAAGTAGCCCTGCCGGTACACCCATTGACTCCATATAACCTGCGGTTGCAGTGTAAGCGGTAATTTTGCCCCAACCTGCCACAATAAAAATATAAGCCATCAAAATACGTGCAACGAGACTGATTACCGCATTGATTTGCGGCTGTTGACTCAGATTTTTCACCACTAGATTTGGATTAAACATACTGAAACCTATTTTTAATACTGTTCAAAAGATGTGCTTAGATTAGGTCGTTTCTTATTCTCTTTAAATATGCTTTTATAATACTCATCATTCCATATATAGAACGATTTTACTGATAATTAATTACGTTTTAATACTGACTTTGCTGCCCCAGACTGATAGCATCAGACCACTATTTTACGCATATAAGCCCCATGGAACTGATTGATTTTATACTACATGTTGATGACCATTTACTCGAGTTCATTACCAATTATGGCGTATGGATTTATGCAATTCTGTTCCTGATTATTTTTGTTGAAACCGGTTTAGTGGTCATGCCCTTTTTACCGGGTGACAGTCTTCTGTTTGCAGCAGGCGCGCTCGCTGCGTCAACAGGTGCCATGGATCCATGGGTTTTGGTGATTTTGCTGTTTATCGCTGCGGTCTTGGGCGACACGCTGAATTACCATATTGGTAAATATATTGGCCCACGTGTCTTTGAAATTGAATCACGCTTCATTAACCGCCAACATTTGGTCAATACGCAAAAATTCTTTGAAAAACACGGTGGTAAAACCATTATTTTTGCCCGCTTTATTCCTTTTGCACGAACCTTCGCGCCTTTTGTCGCAGGTGCAGGCAGCATGAACTACAAGTACTTCCTGACTTTTAACATGATTGGTGCGATTTGTTGGGTCGGTTCATTTATCACTTTGGGCTATTTATTTGGCAATATGCCCATCGTGAAAGATAACTTCACCCATCTGATCTTTGGCATCATTATTATTAGTGTTTTACCGGGTGTAATTGGTTTTATTCGAGCAAAATTAAAGAAATAAACCGATGTGGTGAACACCTTTAAGCAAAAAAGCGCAAAACCACGGGAAACATACATAAAATCAGCATCAGGGCCGATCCTTTATACAGAAGATCGGCCTTAATTTTTTGGGTCTTACCGGCCAAAATCGTCCGTCCAAATGACATCCAAAACAACGCAACAGGCAACAAAACTACACTAAATACAGCGAAAACCAAAATAAAATTTAATGGGCTTGCCCAAGTTTCTATCGGGAAAATACCTGCAGCAAAAAGCAAGGCTTTCGGATTTTTTAATGAGGAAATGAATAATTCACGTGGTTGAATTGAAGGATGTTTTTGATTGTACTGGTGTAAATGCGTCGATTTCCACAAATGAAAAGCCAACCATAAAACATAGGCAATACTGAGAAAATGTAGTAAGTGAATTAAATTCGGCCACACTGGAGCGCTTAAATGAATAATCAACGCCCACAAATTTATGGCATAGAAATAGCCCAATAATTCTGCTGGAATCAGCATGCACGTCTTTGCAATACCTTGTTGATGTGCAGAGCTTGCCATTAGTGCATTGCTTGGTCCCGGCGTCATCATCACCGCAATCATTGCAAATACAAAAAGCCAACTCTCAATCATAAATATCCAGACAATGTTTCAAAGCGCACACCTTAGCCGAAATGAATTTAAAAAAACAAGTACGCGCTAGGTCAGTTTTATCCTTGTACAAGTCAAAGTGATCACGCTGAATATTCAAGATCAGAAGGAGGCATTAAAATTTACGAATAATATTTAATTTAATTTTTTCATAGATTTAAATATTTTATTTGCTCTAAATAGTGCAGTTTATTTGACTCAAAAAAAATGCCAGTAGACGCCTCGCCTACTGACAAATTTTATTACACTTTTCTCATAGCACAGGCCTAAGCCTCAGCTCATGATCCGCTTATGATTTTGCTGCGGTAGCCGAATTTACGCGAACGATAATCGGACAACCTTTAAATTTTGCTGCCTGTACAATCGCTTCTTGCTCACCTAGAACGCGTGAAAGTTCGGTACGTTTGGTATTTGAAGATTGTCCCATATTGACCGAAATACTCGGACCAATCCCCCAACCTCCACGGCTGCCCCAACCTCCACCGAGGCCAACACCGACACCAACGCCTGTGCGCTTCGGTGTTTCTACACCATTTTGAATATAGTCGTGGATTCGGTTGTATTCGCTTTGCAATTGTTGGCAACTCAAAGACTGATACTGTGTAGGTGAAACATAGCTTGGTTTTGGCGTACTTGCACATGCACCCAATACAACAGCAGTGAAAGCAACTAGACCACATTTAAGTGCATTCATACTTTTCTCGATACTACTTTTGCTCAATTTCATTGAACAATGATTGATAGGCTTGCGTCAATTTATGATCTGCAGCCAAATGGATTAAAGGTTGATTTTTATGATGAGATTCTTTCATCAGCACCGAAGGCGGTAACATGCTGTCCAATACAGGAAGTCCTTCATCTTTGAGTTGTTGTACAACTTCGCGCGGCAACTTCGCCTGTGCTTGAAATTGGTTGACCACAATGCCTTCAATTTCCAAATGATCATTATGATCATCCTGCGTTTCTAACACATTTTCGATCAGGGTCTGTAAGGCACGTTTTGAAAACACATCGCAGTCAAATGGAATCAGCACGCGATCTGCCGCAATCAACGCAGATAAGGTAAAAAAGTTAAAGGCCGGCGGTGTATCAATAAACACTCGATCATATTGACCGCTCATCTGCTGCAAAGCATCGCGGAGTTTGTAAATTTTATGCTTAGATTCTAAGGCATGTGCCAACGCGCCTAAATTTGGACTAGCAGGAATCACATCTAAGCGTGGATAAGGTGATGCATGCACATAGCTTTCCAAACCTTTGGCACGACCTTTCAAAATCGAACCGATGGCATTTCCCAACAAACCTTTACTTTGTTGTGTCCCCAAGACTTCTTCAAAATAATTTTCAATATTTGGCTCTAAGGCAGGTTTATCTGCTGAGTAGGTCGCATCATCCCCCAACAAATATTGACTTGAATTGGCTTGAGGGTCGAGGTCAATCACCAAAGTTTTTAAACCTTGGTGCGCGCTTATCGCAGCTAAATTGACCGTAATACTCGATTTCCCCACACCACCTTTTTGGTTAAATACCACACGCGTACGCATTCAAAACCCTCTAATCTTTGTTTTTTTACTCAAGCCTTGAAATCGGCCATGTGGATAAGCCATTTATCCAAAAACTGGTTTAATTATAACCAATGTAATGATGAAAATAAGTGCAACAGCTGCAATAAATAAGCCCGCACGGCGCTGAACCAATAAAACACTGTCATCTTTCTTATACGCTTTAGATAAAGAAGACAGCAGCGCCAAAAACAGTACAACTTTGGCATAGAACCATGGCTGCACATCAAAGTTCTTCATAAACAATAAGATAATTCCAGTCACGGCAATTAATGTCATTGAGCCATGTTGCAAAGCAACAAAAAACTTCCGCCCTGCCGGATTGGGTAAATTGCCCTGCGTCCCTTTAAACAGCGTAAAAGCACGAATGAAAATGGCAGCACAGCCTAAAGCCACGCCACACATATGAATGATTTTAATGATTAATTGCGTTTCCATGGCTCACCTTAAGATGACTTAGGTGCATGCGCACATTCAGGGCTAGTGGTGTCTTGACCTTTCCATTCTTCGGGTAAAAAAGCATGAATGGCCAAGGCATGAATTTGCCCCGGACTAAGTAAATCACCTGCTGCGGCATAGACTTTTTGATGACGTTGCACCAAACGTAAGCCTGCAAAAGCCTCACTCACAATCACCGCTTTAAAATGCGACTCTTTACCTGGGAAATAACCACCATGACCTGCGGACTCATTCACCACTTCAAGATGTGTAGGCGCTAATGTCTGTAGACGCTCAATTAATTGCTGTTCTAAACTCAAAACGGCTCTCCCAAATTCAAAAAAGGTTCAACTGGTCTTAGTATAGCCTGTATTTGTTCAAGTTCTTGTGTCGCAAAGTTGCTGAAACCGCCTGAATTGCATGATTTCATCAAAATGGAAGCCTTTGACCTGCAAAAATATTCCAATTTTCAAACAAATTGTTTTTATTTTATGCAAACGATGCACAGTTTTTCATAAAGTTATTGACCTGAAAAATCCTTAATGTATTATACGTGGCTATGCGGGAATAGCTCAGTTGGTAGAGCATAACCTTGCCAAGGTTGGGGTCGGGAGTTCGAGTCTCCTTTCCCGCTCAAAATTTTTTCATTCGGTTTTTTATTTAAAAAATTGGATAGACTCCGCGGGAATAGCTCAGTTGGTAGAGCATAACCTTGCCAAGGTTGGGGTCGGGAGTTCGAGTCTCCTTTCCCGCTCCAAATTTTTTTTCGATTCAGTTTTTTAGTAAAAAAACAGGATAGACTCCGCGGGAATAGCTCAGTTGGTAGAGCATAACCTTGCCAAGGTTGGGGTCGGGAGTTCGAGTCTCCTTTCCCGCTCCAAATTCAAAAAGCCCTCATCGAAAGATGGGGGCTTTTTTATTGTTGATTTAATTAATGTTTTTTAATCTAATTAGAATTATTTACTAAAGCCTACTTATAAGTTTTATTAGTCGTCCCTATCTTCGGTGACCAAGATGTGACCATTTTGTGCCACCACATTATAAATAACTTTAAATAACCTCAAATTTCACCAAATTATATGTACTTTATAACTCATCCAAAACCAAAAACTGGACCTAGAAAATAGAATTTTAGTTCAAGGTTTGAACTAATTTTCTTAAATTTGTGACCAATCAATTTTTTCATGTGACCATCGGTGACCAAAAAATTACAATAAAAAAGTGAGTTCTTTCACCATCGAAGTAATTATTCAAAAATATAATCGACCCCTTAATAAAAAATTTTAACGATCATCCTAATCATAGACTGAATTTGTGACCAACTGACATTTTGATGTGACCATCTGTGACCAAAATACAATATATATTATTGATTATTTTCATTTTGTTTAAAAATTAATAAATCACCAACTTCTACATTTAAAGCCACACAAATCTTATCAATTGTCTCAAAATCAATTCTGACTGATTCATCGTTATAGAGCTTATGCAATGTAGATTTATTTATTCCTGTACTTCTAACTAAATCAGCTACTTTTAACTTTCGCTCAGCTAGTAAAACTGCCAAGTTTGAAATAATCATAAAATCTCCTACTTAAATGGTAAAAAGTACTTGTAAAGTCATAAAAATATGATAAATTACGCCTAAGGAATAATTTTTCCTAGTTACCTAGTAAAAATCAGAGGCTTTATTATGTCATATACCTATCTTACAGCCCAACAACTGGCTGAAAAAATTCAGTACGACGCTCGTACTATTCGCAACCAACTGAAGGATAGTGTCTTTATTGAAGGTGTGCACTACATCCGTCCTTTCGGTGGTCGTAAAATTCTTTTTGTTTGGGAACGCATTGAAACTGAAATGCTTAAATTTACTGGTTTAAGCATGGATGCTTTGCAATAAGTTTCAGGAGGTCTAACTGATGGCTACCATCCGAGAACGAAGCGGCAAACTGATTGCCGATTTCCGCTACATGGGCATTCGTTGCAGAGAAACAACCAATCTTGAAGACAACGCCTATAATCGTCGCATTTTGAAAAAACGTCTCGAGCAGCTTGAAGCTGAAATTACTTTGGGAACTTTCGAATATGAAAAGTACTTCCCCAAAAGTAAACGTGTCGAGCAGTTTAAGGAAAAAAGAAGTCAGCAAATCGCTGTACAAACTAAAGTTCCTCTTTTTAAAGAGTTTACTGAATTATGGTTTAAACAAAAACAGATTGAGTGGAGAACATCTTATCAACATAAGGTTTCAATCATTATTAAAAATTATTTGATTCCTGCTTTTGGTAATCAGGTTCTCTCGAAAATCAAGAAGTCAGACTTGCTGAACTTCCGTGCTTCCCTCGCCAAAGTGACTCACGGAAAAGATCAGACAAGTCTGAAAGCATCGAGAATCAATCAAATCATGACGCCTTTACGTATGATACTCAATGATGCGGCTGAACGATACGAGTTTGAGTCGCCTTATAAAAATATTAACAATCTGAAGGAAAGCAAGATTGAAGTCACACCTTTTTCTCTGGAAGAGGTGCATAAAATTCTTACCACAGTGCGTGAAGACTTCCGCCCCTATTACACCATTCGCTTTTTTACGGGTATGCGTACCAGTGAAATCGATGGTCTGCAATGGAAAAATATCGACTTACAACGTCGTGAAATCCATATCAGAGAAGCGTTAGTGAATGGTGTGCTTGGTGGAACCAAAACTTATGGTTCTGACCGCACGATCCAGATGAATGACCGCGTTTACCAAGCCTTTCTCCAACAGAAAAGCTTAAATAATGGCAAATCAGAGTTTGTATTCTGCAATCGTGACGGTGGACCTCTCGATTACCGTCTGGTGAATAAACGTGTCTGGCATCCGATCTTGCGCTTTCTAGGATTGAAGCCTAGAAGAGCCTATCAAACACGTCATACCGCAGCAACACTCTGGCTGTCGGCGGGAGAGAATCCGGAATGGATCGCACGTCAATTGGGGCATTCAACGACTGAAATGCTATTCCGGGTCTATAGCCGTTACATCCCCAATGTTACGCGTCGCGATGGCAGTGCTTTTGAAGCCATGCTGGAAAAACTAAATACAGAGGAGCTTGCACATGAATAGTAAAGCTTTCTTTGGTGGTGTGGTCGTCAGTCCTGAAGCAGATATGGTCGCTCGTGAATTAATCCATGAGCTACACATTCCCAAACTGCACAATCTGGCATTTTTGCTGGAGATCAACAAATGCTTCGATGACCACCAAGCATTGAGACTCTGGTTACAGCGAATGCTGGATGAAGGGCAAGCCCATTACGACGACCTGGCCCAACAGGCCCGCATCCGGTTAATGAGCCTGGCTCCCTGATCAAATAAATATACAAGGTTATCTAATTGATGACCTTAGCCCCTCTATACCTATAAAAAAGGTGAACACATGCATAAAGATATTTCAATTTGGATGCCACTCTATATTGGCGACCTACAGGCAAAATTTGCACGAATGACAGCAGAACAAATTGGTGCGGCACTGCTGTTAATGATGGATTTCTGGAAAAATGGTGCCATTCCTCATGACCTAGCTACTGTATGTAGCATCACGAAATTACCGCAGCACACCAAGGCTAAAACTTTGTTAAATACGCTGATGGCCCTAGAATTGTTTGAAGTCGAGTCTGAGCAGATTCATTCAAATTTCTTAAGCAGTTTAAAAAGCCAAGCATTGCAAAATCAGCAAATGAAATCTGATAAAGCTAAAAATGCAGCTCAAGCACGTTGGGGGAAATCCGCTAGTAATGCTCAAGCATCAACCAAGCAACGAAAAGTAAATGCTCAAGCAGCTCCTGAGAAGAGCTCGAGTATTACTCAAGCCATGCTTGAATCATGCCCTTCATCTTCATCTTCATCTTCATCTTCATCTTCATCTTCATCTTCATCTTCAAATTTTGAAGAAAAAAATGAGAGTTTTTTAGAAAATTCAAAGTGGATTTAGGAGATTAGTCATGAATACCATGCTTAAAACACTCCAGTTTCGCGCAGAAACAACGGAAACACTTTGCGCTACCCATCATATACCCCTGATGGAAATTGCTGGTCACAGGCTCTGTAAATTGTGTGCCAAAGAAACTGTTCATCACTCACATGCAGCCTATGAGAATGAACTGCAACAGCGATTGCTACAACAGAAAATTAAAAATTCAGGGCTCAATAAACGCTACCTAGATCGTGGCTTCAAGAATTATGTAGTTGCATGCCCTGCACAAGACAATGCCATCAAACTATGTCAGGCCTTTGCACAGCAGATTATTTCTGACCACAACCCGAACATGTTGATGATTGGTACGCCGGGTACAGGTAAAACCCATCTGAGTGCATCAATTATTCGCAACATTCTGCATAACAGTACAAAATCTGCACGCTACTATACCAGTGCAGAAATTGCTCAAAAAATGATGGATACCTGGTCAGATGCTTCACGCTCTGAAAAGGAAGTTATCGAGCATTTTTCCAGTTTTGATTTATTAGTGATTGATGAATATGGCTTGCATGACCGGCATGAGAAACGTCTGGAAATGGTACATAAGGTTCTGTATAGCCGTTATGACAATATGAAATCTACCCTGCTGATTTCCAATTTCACAGTCCAAAATATGCAGCAGGATTTAGGTGTCCGATTATGGTCACGATTACATGAAAACAATTTGATTGTAGTACCGTGTTATTGGGATGATCGACGAATAAGCGGATAGCCAAACTCTTTGCTCAAGCCAATTATCTTCCGAGATAATTGGTTTTTTACATATAAAAATTTAATAATTTGATAAATCCAAGTAGAACCTAAATTAAATTAATTTGAAGGTCTAATAAAAAAATCAAAACTAGTACCATAATATATCTTTGTCAGAGCATAATCAGTTCATGTTAATTCTCAATAAGCTCAGGTATATACTGGTTAATTTGCATTAATTCTTTACTTACATCTGTTTTTGGTTTCAACAGGCTTTGTTGCACAAAGATTTGAAATACAAAGCCCCCCTAATTGAGCCAAATTTAAGGCGTAACTTGGGTAAGTGGTCGACCTAATTCCGTAAATCTGTTGAGGACTGCTACACGTGCATGAATTTCATTGACTTGGCTATCAAATTTTCTTGCACTGAG
>NZ_VOYN01000030.1:0-42466 GCF_013420275.1 Acinetobacter sp. YH01020 | reverse complement strand
CTGATGCTAGTTGGTCTAACACCTTGCAATGTTTGTCTTTTATACGTAATT
Source organism: Acinetobacter sp. YH01020 (assembly GCF_013420275.1). Lineage (NCBI taxonomy): Bacteria > Pseudomonadati > Pseudomonadota > Gammaproteobacteria > Moraxellales > Moraxellaceae > Acinetobacter > Acinetobacter sp. YH01020. Next base: position 42,415 of record NZ_VOYN01000030.1, on the reverse strand, counting down.
TAAGGGTTTTCATGTACTTATATTAACAATCAAAACTCAAGGAAAATAGTCCTTAGTTAAATCAAACGACACTTCAGGTCGTGTCGCTTATATCTCTGACCTGAAGGACAGAGTTTTAAGCTCCATTTGATAAAATTTAACGGTTGTCTTTAAAGAGAAAACTCCATAATATTTTTATAAAATTATTTTTATTTTTTTCAATTTTATAAAAACTTTTATTAAATCAATATTTATAAGACACTTTAAAGATGAAACAGATCTTCATCCTGCTCACTTTAGCCTTAAGCTCTCAGAGTTTTGCCCAACTGGTTCAACTCAATACCAGCCAATTTGAAATAGAATTTAACCTCTTACAGAAACAAAAAGGCTATAACAGCCAGATTAAGAGTAATGGCTACATCCACGAAAAATTTTTAGTCACTGGCAAATCGATCATTGATGAACGTGAGTCGTTCAAGATGACAGGCTATTACAAAGCAGATGATGGCCGTGATAACATGTATTCAATTTCAGAATATCGTGTGTATTGTGATGACCAAAGCTTTGGTTTTGCACTCATGGACTTTGAAGCAGACGGTCAAAGACTGTACTAACCAATGAGAGTGATTATGCCTTTGACTATGAAGATCCCACTCCACGAGACCGTGAGTTTAGTAAAGTCCTCAAAAATGCCTGCAAACACGCCTCACTTAAATGATCAGAGCCATGCAGCATTGGATCAGTTAAGCACTGCGAAACACGAAATAGACACATCCAAAAAGGCATAAACCTGCCCACAAATAGTCCAACTTAAAGGGTTGTTTAAAAAGGAAAATCATAAATGGAACGAAGACCAATAGCGTCACGACTTCTTGTGTGATTTTCATTTGACCCAAAGACCACCCATGTTTGGCCAACAGTCGCGTTGCTGGGATCATAAAACTATATTCGAGTAATGCTATAGCCCATCCAAATAAAATCGCTTGCCAGAGCGGCGCATCATGTAGAAATTTCAGATGTCCATACCAGGCCAAAGTCATAAAACAGTTGGAGATAATCAATAAAAATAGGGCAAGTGACATAAGCAATCAAGATCGCAAAAAATTGCGCTTATTGTACGTTTTTCATCATGATTTCGCGCCTATTTTCCGTGTTTTTATCCTCAAGAAAATTGCGTACATTTGATCAGTTACGTGCTCAATCTTTTTGCACGATCTCATACAAAAAAATCTATCTTTTCGCTAAGACCCTTGCTATGGTTGCTCTCAAATGAAATTAACCTTTTCAACCAAATCTATAATGACAACACCACAATAACAAAGTGATGTGTCGATAAAAGCAGTGGAGTTAGAACGAATGCATCTGCATATCTTGGGTATTTGTGGCACCTTTATGGGTTCATTGGCGCTCTTGGCGCGTGATTTAGGACATAAGGTGACGGGTTCAGACCAAAACGTTTACCCACCAATGTCTACCCAATTGGAAAATGCAGGCATTACCTTAATGCAAGGCTATGACCGTAGCCACCTTCAACCACACCCAGATCTCGTGATTGTCGGCAATGCAATGAAACGTGGCATTGATGCAGTGGAATACATGCTGAACGAAGGCCTGCCTTATATTTCTGGCCCACAGTTCCTTGCAGACCACGTGCTACAAGGTAAACATGTCTTAGGTGTTGCAGGCACCCATGGTAAAACGACAACAACGACCATGCTCGCTTGGGTCCTCGATCAAGCAGGTTTAGAACCAGGCTTTTTGATTGGCGGTGTGCCATTGGGTTTCACTGAGAGTGCACGTTTAGGCGGTGGAAAATACTTCTGTGTAGAAGCCGATGAATACGATTCTGCATTCTTCGACAAACGTTCGAAGTTCGTGCATTATCATCCAAAAACTGCGATTTTAAATAACCTTGAATTTGACCATGCCGATATCTTCGACAACTTGGCGGCGATTCAAAAACAATTCCATCATCTAGTGCGTACTATTCCAAGTGAAGGCCGTATCATTGCGCCCATCACAGAGACAAATATTGATGAAGTCTTGGAAATGGGCTGCTGGACACCTGTAGTGCGTACATCTTTAGATGCCAATGAAAAGTCTGAACTGTACGCAGAACAACTATCGAACGATGGTTCTCACTTCAAAGTATTACAACACGGTGTGGTAAAAGGCGAAGTCAAATGGAATATGACTGGGCAACACAGTGTAGCCAATGCTTTGGCAACCATTGCTGCGGCTGAACATGTCGGTGTTTCGATTGAAACGGCGTGCGAAGCACTTTCAAACTTTGGCGGTGTAAAACGTCGTATGGAGCTTTTGGGCACAATCCGTGGCATTGAAGTGTATGACGACTTTGCACATCACCCAACGGCGATTGATACCACGTTAGAAGGTGCGCGTAAGCGTCTGGGTCAACGTAAGCTTTGGGCGGTAATCGAACCACGTTCTAACACCATGCGCATGGGTAGCCATAAAGATGGCCTTGCACATTCTGCACGCTTAGCGGATGAAGTGATTTGGTATCAACCTGAAGGTTTGGATTGGGATCTACAGCCTGTGATTGAAGCTGCTACGAATAAAGCTGTGGTGGCTCGTTCACTGGATGACATCATTCAAACCATCGTAAGCGAGGCAGGCGAGGGCGATGCTGTGGTGATTATGTCGAATGGCGGTTTTGGTGGTTTACATCAGAAGTTGATCAGTGCATTAAAAGCCTAAACCCACTAGATAAAATAAAAAAAAGCCCGCTGCGCGGGCTTTTTTTTATTCACACTCAGCTTAAAAATAATGCTGATAGCCTCGGTTTTTATAGCCTAAATCCAGCTTAACCGGCTGTTCAACATTCTCTAATCTTAACAATGTCGTTAAAAACGCCTGAATTTGTTCTAGATTGAGCACGTCGGGTTGAAAGCTTGAATATCCAAAGCGCTGAAACAAACTAGCAATTTCACTATGTCGGTTGACATATTTCATCGACCATTTTGAAAAATCGATTTGATCAATATTTTGATCAGGATAACGCACAATATCCCTATGGCGAGTATCTTTCGCAATATGCTGAAAAAGCTGTTCGAGAGCCGCTTGCTCACCTTGCAGGCATTGGAAGAACCGGCCTTCGGCATAGTACAGCACGCCAAAAATACGCTGTTCGTTATTGAAGCTGCGGGCTCTTACCAAAATATCACTTAAATCTTGTATTAAATCAAATTGTTGTTCTACACGTGTACTGGCATAACAGAGTTGTATCATTGTGTTTATTCTTAAAGTATTTGCACGATTTTAACGTAGAAAGCGCTACAGGATGAGTAAATATTTGTATATTTTTTAATCAAATGTGCTTTTTAACTTACAACACAAAACCAAGATCACGTATACCGATATCACCTTCATTTTTTTAAACTTATACATATTAAAACAATGAAATTATTTCCATTTGAAGATGAATAAAGAGGCCGACCATGCTTAAAAATTTACTCATTTTTTTATCGATCACTTGTGTATATTTTGCTGCCTTGATCATACTGAATAATTTTGGCGTTTCAGATTTTTTTAATGTCGTTATTTGCTCATTTATTTTAGGAATAACACTGCGCACCGTGATTCCTCACTATCTTATTTATTTACTAATGATGATGACCATTGGCAGTATTTATTTCGTGCTGAATGATTTTGCTTTATTAAATATCATGTGTTTAAGCTTGGTTTTAGGAATATTGATCTGCTCGATTTTGTTACAATTGTGGCCACATATCGTCAAAACACCATCAACGGTGTTGAAACTCAAGCTCAATTGAGCACAAAGCAGTTTTTAAATTTTCATACTGATAAAACGCCCGCATCGCGGGCTTTTTTAGGCTTGAACATCGGCTAATGTCTTGTCTCGGCGAAACATCACCTCTACATAAGAACAGGTTGGAATAATTATTAAGTGTTTCTCACGAGCGAATTCCACCAAATGATCCAATAGTACACGAGCAACCCCTTGCCCACGTAAGGAATCATCTACCCACGTGTGATTTGCCACAATGGTATGTTCATCACGCCATAGATAACTCATTTCTGCAAGGCGTACACCCTCAGCATTTAACTGAAAAAATTCACCTTTTTGACCATTATCTTGATGTTGCATAGTCACTGTTTTTTCTTCCTTTTTATGAAAAAATACACCGTGTAACAAACGAGAAAGTGATTGGTACAGAACTTAAACGACCTATATTCAACTGTAGGTGATAATAAATCCGTACACCTTTCACATTAATTAAAAAACAATTAAATCACATTTGCCGGATATTTTTATTATGGACCTTTATATCATCGCCATCTTTGTATTACTGATTGCTGCAGCATGCTTGGTTGTATCGCTGTATAAATCACGATCTTAATTCAACTTCACAACTAGATTTCAAATAAAAACAGCCTGATTGCAATACCATCAGGCTGTTTTTATTTATCCAAATGATTAATCCACATCACGCTGAACAATTTAGCGTAGAACATCACGAATCGATTCATCTTTATCAAATACAGATTTTGCAAAAGGGCAGAGTGGAATAATTTTCACGTTCTTTTCCCGAGCAAAATTCACTGCTGCATCGAGGAGATGTCGTCCAACACCTTGGCCTCGCAAGCTATCACTGACATCGGTATGATCAATAATAAATTTATCATCGCCTGCCCATGAGTAAGTCATCTCTGCCAAACGCTCCCCATCTTGCTCAACAAAGAAAGCTCCTTTTTTTTGATCATCATCTTGTTGTACAAACATCTTAAATTTCCTCCATTTTTTTATAAATTGGCATGTAATGCAGGTCAACTCTGTTGTTTTTGTATTAATTTAAACCGCATGTACAGGGCTTAAATCGGTTCCTGCTTGTGTATAGAGCATAGTAAAATATGCCACTTTTTTTATTTGAAGACACTCATGTCTGCCTCTCCCTCCGAAACGGCTTCTTCTGGCTCTTGGACGGCTGTGATTGCTTTGGCTTTCGCAGCATTTATTTTTAATACCACTGAATTTGTACCTGTCGCATTGCTCAGCGATATTGGCAAAACCTTTAATTTAGCCGCGACCGATGTCGGCATCATGATTACGCTCTATGCATGGGTGGTTGCGCCGATTTCTTTGCCGATCATGTTATTGACCAAAAATATTGAACGTCGCTCGCTCCTGATTTGCTTATTTATGGTGTTTATTGTCAGCCATATTCTGTCGTATTTCGCATGGAGCTTTAATACTTTATTGCTCAGTCGAATTGGCATTGCTTTCTCGCATGCACTTTTTTGGTCCATTACTACGTCGCTGGCAGTTCGTGTTGCGCCGAAAGGCAAAGAATTTCAGGCCTTGGGTCTTTTGGCCACAGGCACAGCTTTGGCAATGGTTCTCGGTATTCCGTTTGGGCGGATGGTTGGAGAAGCCTATGGTTGGCGAAATACCTTTGCTCTGATTGGCATTGGCGCCAGTATCGTTTGCCTGATTTTAGCCAAAACGCTGCCAATACTGCCGAGTTTGAACTCTGGCTCGCTGAGCAGCCTAAAACAGTTTATTCGCCGTCCAAGCTTAATGATGGTCTTTGCATTAACCATTATCGTCATTAGCGCGCAATTTACCGCATATAGCTATATCGAACCGTTCTCACTCAACATTGCTGCATTCAGTTCCATGCAAACCACCACGTTGCTATTAATCTTTGGTGCAGCAGGCTTTCTAGGTTCTTATCTGTTCGGGAAATTTGGTGGAAAATATCCTAAAGTTACGATTCCTTTGAGTACAGCCACACTGGCTTTATCCATGCTGCTGTTGCTTCCTGTTTCTTTGAGCTTTGCAGGTGTAAGTGCAGTGTGCTTATTGTGGGGCATGAGTATCATTGGATTTAGTCTCGCATTACAGTCAAAGACACTACATCTCGCATCCGACGCCACCGATGTCGCCATGGCTATCTATTCAGGACTTTATAATGTCGGGATTGGCGGTGGTGCACTCTTGGGCGGTATCGTCAGCGTTCATTTCGGTTTGAGTTATATTGGTGTGATCGGAGGAATCATCGCCGTGATCGGCACACTTTTAGCCTTAGCGTTAGTACACCGTGGTGATTTTAACCCTCCTGTGGCACATTAAATGAATTCACAAATTGCCGATTGCACTTTGTACTAAAAACTGTCATGCTTTGCCGCATATTTGGACAGTGTCCAAAACAAAATTTGAACAAGGGGAGTAGCCTCCTCCAAACGTAAACCTTGTTTTACGTGTCAGAATATCGTCATTACACTTTGCAAAAAGTCGGTATCTGAGCATCGCTGCTGCAAATCATTACAGTACGATGTAGGCAAGACCTTGATCATGTTGTCTCAGGCGTTTTATTTCGTCTGGCAACTGGTCGAGGTTTTTTTATGGCTGGTTGTTAGATGTGGAGAATACACATGGAAACGATTGGCTCATTATGGCTATATCTGGCATTTTTCGGTTTAGTCACCATCATGCTACTCATCGACTTTTTAGGCTTTAAAAATAACAAAGGCCAAAAAATCAAAGTCAAAACCGCTGCCTATTGGAGTATTGCATGGGTCTCTGTGGCTACCTTATTCGGTGGTGCACTGTGGCTCTACTTACAGCAAACCGCTGGTGTCGCTGTTGCAAACACCAAAGTCATGGAATATTTCGCTGGTTATCTGCTCGAAAAATCACTCGCAATTGATAACGTTTTTGTCTGGCTCATGATCTTTGCTGCCTTTGCCATTCCACCTGCTTTGCAGCGTAAACTGTTACTCTACGGTGTCCTTGGTGCAATTGTGCTGCGTACCATCTTTATTTTTATTGGGGCATGGTTCGTTCAAGAATTCTCTTGGGTGCTGTACTTCTTCGGTGCGTTCTTGGTGTATACCGGCTTTAAATTCCTTAAGGGTTCAGACGAAGACGACAAAGATATCGAAGATATGGCAATTTTGAAGTGGCTACGTAAACACATGCGTATTACCCCTCAAATGCATGAAGATAAATTCTTCGTTCGTCAAAATGGTGTCTTGTGGGCAACGCCGCTCTTTTTAGTGTTGATCTTGGTTGAAGCATCGGACGTGATTTTTGCGGTGGACTCAATCCCAGCAATCTTTGCGGTTACCTCTGACCCGTTCATTGTACTGACGGCAAACTTGATGGCGATTTTGGGTCTACGTGCTATGTTCTTCCTCTTGTCTGGTGCTGCATCGAAAATGCATTACTTACCGTATGGTCTGGGCATTATCCTCGTGTTTATTGGCGCTAAAATGCTGTTGCTCGATGTGTTCCACATGCCAATTTGGATTTCACTCGGCTTTATTGTAGTGACCTTAGCCATCACTGCGTGGTTATCGATCCGACACAGCAAGAAGTACCATGAAACCACACTATAAAACGCTTAGATAAATAAAAGCCTTCTTTTCGAGAAGGCTTTTTATTCTGACACGAAGCCATGAACTAAGCTTTAGGCGTCATCAAGAGTTTGAGTTTCGGCCAGCGTTGTAAAAATTTTTTTTGCTGCACACGCTGCAAAAAAGTCGCCTGACTGACTAAACGTGGGTTCCAGCGGACATTTAACTCAAATAAATCATCTAAACCCAAAGGAGCAATCAGCTGTATTTGTTGTTGATGTCGCTGTGACCAAATCAAATTACGAACCACGCCTGCAGCCAAATAAGCCTGTGTATCTATGGCATACAGGGCATGTAAAATCTGCATGATGCCTTGATGCTGAAATAGGTCATGTTTTAATTGGTCTGAATAGCTCATGTTCACTAAAGGGTTCATTATCGTTTTTTAAAGGGCGCTCTTGAGATCAATATAGCAAGCGTTGCGACTCATGGTCTTTATTCATTCATCGATGCAATGTATACAGCTCAATGCTTTTGTATTATTCAAATCAAATACAATGAACAAAAAAACAGAATCACTTATAAACAACTGTTCTATTTTTTAGAACACATTTTCACAAATACTCTAACGGTATTTTGAACCAAATTGGGCTACAATCAACCGAAAAAATTCTAAACTGCAGGTATGTCATGTCTTCTGTTATCGCATCTACAGCGATCCGTGGTCGCTTTCTAGATATTCAGAATACAGTTGCCCAAGCACGTGAAATTCACGACCAAGTGCGCTATTTCGAAGATGGTTTGCTAATTACGCAAGCCGGAAAAATTCAATGGTTCGGTCCATGGTCTGAGGGCCAACACCATCTCCCAGATCAGGTTGAAGTACAGCATTATCCTGATCAATTGATTGTTCCGGGTTTCATCGATACCCATATTCATTATCCACAAACGGAAATGATGGGGGCTTATGGTGAACAGCTATTGGAATGGCTCGATACCTATACCTTTCCAACTGAAATCCAATTTGAAGATCCGGCTTATGCAGAGCAAATTGCACAGTTCTTTGTAAACGAGTTACTCAAAAACGGAACTACAACAGCTCTTGTTTTTTGTACCGTTCATCCACAATCGGTCGATGCTTTATTTAAAGCTGCAGAACAGCATCAGATGCGCTTAATTGCCGGTAAGGTCATGATGGATCGACATGCCCCTGAAGCATTATGTGACACTGCAGAGAGTGGCTATAACGACTCCAAAGCACTCATCAAAAAGTGGCATGGCAAGGGCCGTAACCTGTATGCCATCACGCCTCGCTTTGCCCCAACCTCAACGCCTGAACAATTGGCACGGGCAGGGGAGCTAAAAGCCGAGTATCCTGATGTCTATGTACATACGCATTTAAGTGAAAATAAAAATGAAATCGCGTGGGTCAAATCATTATTCCCTGAGCAAAACGGCTATTTGGACGTTTATCATCATTATGGTCTGACCGGATCACGTTCCGTGTTTGCGCACTGCGTGCATTTGGAAGATGCCGAGTGGGAGTGTATGCATCAGACCAACTCTGCAATCGCGTTTTGTCCAACCTCGAACTTGTTCCTAGGCAGTGGTTTATTTCCATTAAAGAAAACATGGGAAAAACAGGTGAAAGTCGGCTTAGGCACAGACATTGGCGCAGGCACCTCATTTAACCAACTACAAACCATCAATGAAGCCTACAAAGTTCAACAACTTCAAGGCGATAAACTGTCCGCATTTGAAGCGCTGTACCATGCCACTTTAGGGGGAGCAAAAGCCTTAGATCTAGAGGACAAACTTGGAAACTTTGATTTGGGCAAAGAAGCAGATTTTGTGGTGCTCGATTTAAATGCCACGGCTTTACAAGCCTTACGTCAACAACGTGCCAAAAATCTGGAAGATGCTTTATTTGCCCTCATGCTGATGGGTGATGATCGTAATATCCATGCCACCTATGTGTTTGGACAATGTGCGTATGTCAAAGCATAAAACGGCTCGACCGAGACGAAAAACAGCGTTGAAAATTGGACTGATTACCGTCGCTTGTCTGTGCTTACTCAAGCGTGACAGCACTTCCAAGAAAAACTGATTACATTTTCAACGGCAAAAAAGATGCATCTGCGAGCCAGATGTATTAAAATTGGTTCATCTTTAGAGGTGTTGCAAGTCAACACCTTTTTTATTTTTTTGATTTGCTTTTTTAGGTATCTACCCATGTCTGTTCAAATGAGCGTACTGATTTCCACTGAAGAAATTCAAGCTAAAGTGAAAGAGCTTGGCGCAAAAATTGATGCACACTATGCTAACAGCGACAAAGAGTTGGTGTTAATCGGTCTTTTACGCGGTTCTGTTATTTTTATGGCTGACCTTTGCCGCGCAATTTCAAAACCGCATGAACTCGACTTCATGACCGTTTCAAGTTATGGCGGTGGGACCGTATCTACTCGTGATGTAAAAATCTTAAAAGACTTAGACGGCGACATTAAAGATAAAGATGTCTTGGTGGTTGAAGATATTATCGATTCAGGAAATACCTTAAGCAAAGTTTTAGAAATTTTACAGACGCGCAATCCAAATTCAATCGAGCTTTGTACTTTGGTTAGCAAGCCTTCACGTCGTGAGATTGAACTCGAAGTGAAATTTTTAGGTTTTGAAGTCGAAGATAAATTTATCGTAGGTTATGGTCTGGACTATGATCAAAAATATCGTCACATTCCATTTATTGGCGAAATTGGTCTCTAAGCAAGATCAGATACTTAAGAGTGGCCTAAGGCCACTTTTTTTTTACTTTTCTGGCTATTTCAGAACAAAAAAACAACAGTTTTTTGCATGTTTAGGCTGTAGCTCAGCTTAGTTTTGATTAAAGATAAAGATTGAACATGTCGTAAAAAACAAATACATGATAACAAAAGGAGAGTTACTATGTGGTCACTCATTGTTGCGATTGTTGTTGGTTTTATTGCTGGTTTAATTGCACGTGCGATCCATCCTGGAGATGACAAAGCGGGTTTCATTATGACCACCCTTCTCGGGATAGCAGGTTCCTTACTTGCGACCTATGGCGGACGTTTATTAGGTCTATATGGAGAAAATTCTGCCGCTGGATTTATCGCATCCGTTATTGGTGCGATTATCGTGTTGTTTATCTATAATCTCGTTACGAAAAAAACCCGTGTCTAGTTTTTTTTATAACGCCATTAAAATACCCGCCTATAGACGGGTATTTTTTTAATTGTACTTTATTCATCGTACAGCTTGAAATTATTTAATCTCTTTTAAAATTGATTCTAATTCAGCAGTCGGGTATGCACCTGTTAAAATCGAACCATTAGCAAACACAATTCCCGGTGTACCATTTAATTTTAAGCTTTTTGCTAATTTTAAATTTCGCTCAATCGGGTTTGCACAGCTTTTCGCTGACTTCGGTTGAATTCCCTTATTGATTAAATTATTCCAGGCCATAGCAGGGTTTGACTCACAAAAAATCTGCTTCGATGGCGCCAACGACTGTGGTTTTATCGCTGTGACAAAAGTATAAATGGTCACATCATTGAGTTTTGCCAGTTCTACTTCAAGCTTCTTACAATATGGGCAATTTGGGTCAGAAAAGATCGCGATTTGGCGCTTCCCATTCCCCCTGACTGTTTTAATCGCATCTTGTAATGGAAGTTTATTCCACTCAGTTTTTTGCTGACTGAGGATCAATTGTTTGGTCAGATTTTTTTGATCTTTTAAACGAATCATAGAACCTGCGATCACATAATCCGCATTTTCACTCAAATACAAAACTTGATCTTCAACAAAGCCACTATATATGCCCGGCATTTCGGTACTTTGAATATTCTCAATTTTTAAACCGGGGTGCTTTTCTGCCAAGAGCTTTTGAACGTGTGCCGCATCTGCCAAAGCAAAAGTCGAAAGGGTGGTACTCAACGCCAACGCACATATTTTTTTCAACATAGACCGAACTTCAACATTTAATTGATTCAGCATTCTAAGCCTTAACACGTGAAAGTCTTGGGCTTTTTTCAGTTCATTACGCAATAGCTACATGCCGTTTCACGTGGAACATATTAAGCTGCATCAGGTGAATTAATTTCAACAGACACATGTACAATTTCTTCATGAATCGACAGCGCTTGACGCACTTCATCTGCGCTCAATGCCTGACTGGTTTCTAAAGCCACAATACATGAAAACTGACCTTTACCCACTTTCCACACATGTAAATCGGTCACATCGACGTCGACAGGCAATTGCATTAAAACCTCTCGGATCTCATCAACGACAGGGTGATCCATTTCCGCATCCAGTAATGTTTGTCCTGTTTCTTTCATCAAGCCAATGGCCCACTTACCGACCAGCACTGCACCAACAATCCCCAATAGCGCATCTAAAAATCCCCAACCCATCCATTTTCCGGCAAATAAAGCCACAATCGCCAATACCGAAGTCACCGCATCAGCAACCACATGCATGAAGGCTGCTTTCTGATTGAGATCGTGATGATGATCATGCTGCTCCTCATGGCTATGCTCATGATGGTGATGGTGATGGTGATGGTGATGGTGATGGTCATCATGCAATAACCAAGCACAGATCAAGTTCACCACCAGACCTAAAATCGCAATAGGGATTGCTTCGTTATAATGAATTTGGACCGGGTTGAATAAGCGTTCCACCGAATGAAAAGCCATAAATGCAGCAACAACCATCAATAATATCGCGCTGCTATAGCCCGCTAAAATTTCAATTTTCCAAGTTCCAAAGCTAAAACGAGCGTCTTGAGCATAGTGGCGTGCCGCACGATAGGCAAAATAGGCCAAGCCTAATGCCAACATATGTGAACTCATATGCCAGCCATCTGCCAATAATGCCATCGAATTAAAAATCCAACCGCCAATGACTTCTAACAACATCATGACTGCCGTTAAAATAGTGGCAATTAAGATCCGTTTTTGTGCGAGTGGATTACCTTCATCAAATTGATGATGATGAATTCGGATGGATGGGGAAGTTTTCATTAGGTTCTATGCTTAAATATACTCCCCCATAGTATATTTATTTTCGGGAGAAAGTGTTGAGTCATTTACATCAGGACAAAAAGATTTTAAATCGGGTTAAACGTCTACAAGGTCAGGTCAATGCGGTTGAACTGGCTTTACAGCAACCCGAAGCAGGGTGTATTGAGGTATTACAACAGGTTGCGGCCATCAAAGGTGCTGTAAATGGATTAATGAATGAATTAATCGAAGCACATTTACGCCATCATGTATTGCCTCAAGATGTTGAAATCAATGAAGCAGAACTGGAAGAATTTGTAAAACTGCTTAAACGCTATGGATAACGTTACAACTGTGATTTGACCATGGAAAACAATCGGCATTAAACTGAGTCCATATATTCTTCTTTCTCATACAGCACAATATTGACCCTATTGGCTGTACCTCTGCGACTTTAAAATGACCACATCTCCCTCTTGGCGACCGTTTATCATGGTGAGCCTTGCACTCTGTATGGGCACTATTGGTACAGCGCTAGCTAGTCCTCTGTATCCCATTTATCAACAACTTTGGGGACTGCTGCCGAGTCATATCACCTATATCTTTGTTGCCTACATGTTTGGTTGCCTAGCGACCTTGCTGTTTTTAGGTCGTACCAGTAACAGTTTTGGTTTTTTAAGAACCCTGCAAATCGGTATGGCGTGCATCATCTTAGGTTTAAGCTTATCAGTGTTTGCCAGTAATGCACTGTGGTTATCTATCGGGCGCTTTATTATCGGGATTGCCTCGGGTTTAATTAGCACCTCAGCCATGCTTGGCTTGGTCTATACCATTCCTGAACAGCATAAAAATAATGCACCGCAGCTGAGTTCAATCATTACCGTGATTGGTTTTGGTCTTGGCCCATTTATTGGTGGGGTGATTGCCCAATTTTCGGAACAGCCTTTAGTCACCCCTTATATCCCTGTGATCTTTGGGGGTTTGGCATGTCTAATTGGGTTGTTTTTTATTCGCACACCGAACTTTGAGCCACAGCCTTTTTCAGTGGCACCACATTTGGAATTGCCTGAAAAGCGTGATCATTCACGATTTTATATCGCCGGACTGACTGCCTTTTGTGCCTTTGGCTCTTTTAGCTTATTTGCATCACTCGCACCCTCTTTCGTCAAAGATGCGATCCCATGGCATGGCCCTTTGGTCAGTGGTAGTGCCATTGCAAGTATCTTGCTGGTTTCCGCTGTCGTGCAATTTATGGCGAAATCGATTCCTTCTGAAAAATGTGTCAATGCCGGCTTAATGGTGTTAATACTGAGCTATGCACTTCTTGCCCTATGTATGACCCAACACTGGAGTGCATTGTTTTTTATTAGCGATATTTTAGTGGGTGTCGGTCATGGTCTGGGGCTTTTAGGCGCATTTGGCTTAGTTCATCAAATGACCAACAATCAAAACCGTGCTGCGGTGATCTCGACCTATTTATTTATTGGATATCTAGGCACCATTATTCCAATTATTGCGGCCGGTTATTTATCTGATCATTTTGGCTTGATGGTCGGTGTTTTAGGTTTTTGTATTGGCGTAGGTTTATTGTGTATCGGCTTATTGCTTTGGCACCGCAGTCTGAACACCAATTAACCACTAAACTTATTCAAGAAGCATCTTGTATTGGGTGCTTCTTAAACCCAAAAACAATTAAGAAACCCTATAAAAATCAATCAAATTAAATTAAGATCTTGTGTGATGTGATTCAAAAATTTTAAAAAATGCTAAAAATTCAATGTCAAATTAACACTGCAGAAAATCAAATCATCGCCAACAGCGAATACGGGAATATTCACTATATTTTACCCTTTGAATCCTTACCGCAATTAGAAACCTATGATTTTATCGTTTGGGGCTTTTTACCCATTGCTATGCGCCTTGGCATCCCGCTGCATGTAGAAGGACCTATTTCAATACAAACCCTCCACTCCGCACGTGAGGTTTCAACGGTCTGGGCCGCTTGGTTACCTGATTTATATCAACCAGTCATGCTCAGTGCTGCATCAATCATTCAAACACCACCAGCAAACCAACCCACTCAAAATTTAAGCTTTTTTAGCGGTGGGATTGACTCCACATATAGTACATACAAAGCTTTTCTTGAAAATGGACAAGACTCTGATTGTCTCACTGTGCATGGAATGGATTATAAATTTGATGACCATGAAAAATTTCAGGCCTTAATGGATCAGACCCATAGTTTTAGAAGCCAAGTTTTTAAGCAAAGTCGCGTGGTAAAAACTGATGCTTACGCGCTGTACAGTAAATATGGCTGTAACCCTAAAGGTTCGCATGTCACACATATCTTTTCGCTGTTTTCCTGCGCTTCGATTTTTGAACATTACCAGCAATATCGAATTTCAGCCGATTACCGTTTAGATCAACAATTATTCGTTCATCCCTATGGCTCAAATACGGCATCCAACCGATTGATGAAGAACCGATCTGGGGGTCTTAATCACCCTCGACGATGATGTCACGCGATCACAAAAAACCGCATTTTTAAGCCAATCGAACTTAGATTTACAAACCCTGTCGATCTGTGTGAACTATACGGCTCGACCTAAAAATTGTGGTCAATGCAGCAAATGTATGCGCACCAAAGCCATGTTTTATGCCACTAGCCCCGAAATTCCCGATATCTTTTTAGATCGTCGCTTTGAAAAACAGTGGTATCAATCCATTCCATTAAGTTCAAAAATCAATCGTGCTTTTTTAATTGATATTTTGTCAGCGGTCGAAAAATCTTCGCAACAGCAACAATTTCCAGACTATGCAACACTCAAAGTCAAAGTTGAAGCCGCATCGAAAAGAGCAGCAATCAATCCTTTTTATGGGATGAAAATGAAAGATGTGCTGAGAACGATCTTTAAAATCATTTTGGGCTCAAACCCTCGCTAAACGATGTAAAAAAAGCACGATGTTTTCGAACATCGTGCTTTGGATGGATCTATCCATAGGTGAAATGAGGAGCTCAATCGTTTTATTACTTTCCGATACAGAACGATCCAAAAATCTTCCCGAGTAAATCATCTGCACTGAAATCACCCGTAATTTCACCTAAGGCATTTTGCGCCAAACGTAGAGACTCGGCTACCAACTCACCCGCATGATAAACCACCAACTGCTCACGTGCTTCTGCAAGATAGCGCTGAGTGCGCTTCATTGCATCTAAATGACGTGTTCGAGCAATAAAGGTATCTTCCTCTGGTTGAAAGCCTGCATGCGCTGTAATCGCATCAATAAGCGCTTGAACGCCGGTTTCTTGTTTAGCCGAAACACGAATATGTCGAAAACCGTTTAAATCGGTAATTTCTGCGGTAGATCCCGTCAAATCGCATTTATTACCAATCAGCATCAAACGCTTCGGTTCAATATGATCCGCGAAGTACGCTTGAGCCAATTGCAGTGGATCTTCGCCCTGACTTAAGTCATAGACCAAAAGTAACAAGTCAGCTTGCTCAATTTCTTTAATTGCGCGGCGAATCCCTTCTTTTTCGACGATATCACCGGTTTCACGTAAACCAGCGGTATCGGTCAAAGTAATCGGCAAACCATTGAGGCTTATTTTTTCATGTAAAACATCACGTGTCGTACCTGCAATATCCGTCACAATCGCACGTTCCACACCCGCCAAAGCATTGAGTAGAGATGACTTACCTGCATTAGGTTTACCGGCAATCACCACTTGTAAACCCTCACGTAGTAACTGACCTTGACGAGCAGACTGCTGTACAGCATGGACCGAGCTTGCCACTTCATCCAATAAGCCCAAAATCTTACCATCCGCCAAAAAGTCGATTTCTTCTTCAGGAAAATCAATCGCTGCTTCCACATGCAAACGCAAATGGATAAGTTTTTCTAGCACCGTATTAACCTTGCTCGAAAAGGCACCTTGTAATGAACGTACCGCAGAACGTGCCGCTGCTTGTGAGGTGGCATCAATCAGGTCGGCAATCGCCTCGGCTTGCACCAAGTCCATTTTGCCATTTTCAAAGGCGCGCATTGAAAATTCGCCCGCTTTTGCAGCAATAGCACCCAATTCAAGTAACCGTGCCAATAATGCATTTTGAATAACGGGGCCGCCATGACCTTGAAGCTCCACCACATCCTCGCCCGTAAAAGAGTGCGGATTTGGAAAGCAAATCACCAAACCTTCATCCATGATTTCATTCGATGCATCATAAAACTTACGGAAACCAGCAAAACGAGCTTGAGGTAGGGATTGCTGCGTTAATGCTTCTGCAATGGCATAAGATTTGGGACCAGACAGGCGAATCACGCCGACACCACCACGACCCGGCGGTGTGGCAATTGCTGCGATGGTGGTTCGGTTTAACATAAAATTCACCTAAAAATTTTCAAACGACAGATAAAGAAAAATCCGCCTAAGATTACCATCTTAAGCGGATTTATTCAGCCCATCAGCAATGCTTAGTTTGCTGAGTCAGCCGCTTCACGTTTTAAACGGTCTTTTTCAACTGATTTGTTAATCAAACCTTGTTGAAGAATAGTAATACTGTTGTTACAGATCCAGTAAAGCACAAGGCCCGCAGGGAAGAACAACATAAATACCGTAAAGATCACTGGCATGATTTTGAAGACTTTCGCCTGCATTGGATCAGCCGGTTGTGGGTTCAAACTTTGCTGAATGAACATGGTCAAGCCCATTAATAGCGGCAAAATAAACCATGGATCCATCGCAGATAAATCTTGAATCCAACCTAACCACGGCGCATGACGTAGTTCAACAGACTCCATCAATACCCAGTACAAAGCAAGGAAGATCGGCATTTGGAGCAATAACGGCAAGCAACCCGACAGTGGATTCACTTGTTCACGTTTATACAATGCCATCATTTCTTGCGAGAAGCGCATACGGTCTTCACCGAACTCTTCTTTCATGCGTTGCATTTCAGGTGCAATCACACGCATTTTCGCCATAGAGCGGTAGCTCTTCGACGACAATGGCCATAAGATCAGTTTCACCAGAATCGTCAATAGAATAATTGACCAACCCCAGTTACCCACTAAACCGTGGAAAAACTCAAGACCGACAAACAATAATTTCGCAATAGGCCACAACCAACCGTAGTCTACAGTTTGGTTTAAACCAACCGCCAATTCTTTTAATTCAGATTGGATTTTTGGACCTGAATAGAACGTTGCATCTACTTCTGCCACAGTTCCTGCAGGAACATTGATTGCAGGTGAAGTGAACTGAATAATGTTCATATCATCAGTAGATTTACGTGACTCAAGTTTCGCAGCATAAGGCTGACCATTGGCTTGCGTTAATTTGATCTGTCCAGGAATCCACGCACTCACGAAGTAATGCTGAACCATTGCAACCCAACCGCCAGTTGCTTCAACATTCAATTTTTCTTCATTGAAGTTGGCAAATTTAAGTTTGTTGTAATGTTCTTCAGGCGTACCCCATGCACCACCAAGGAATGTACCTAAAGTGAAAATACCTTGATCAGATTTACCTGGATCTTCAGAGTTGTCGCGTTTAAGCTGACCAAACATCTGACCTTGCCAGTTCTGAGCACTGCGGTTCACGATTTTATGATTCACAACAACAGGGTATTCACCTTCAGTGAAGTTAAAGGTTTTAATAACCTCTACACCATCTGCTGTTTTATAAACCATTGGTACTGACAAAACTTTTGCTGTTTGGCCATCTTTACCCTTCACAGCTTTTGCGTCATTTAACGTATATGAAGATTTTTCAATCTCATAGGTCGGACGTCCTTTCGGATTGCTGTCAGGGCCATTAAGACCAATTAAGCCAGACTGAGCAACATAAGTCCGTTTTGCATCGCTTTCAAGCATTACAAACGGTTCATCGCTGTCTTTATTTTTGTCATGATTGAGTAATTCAATACGAACAATATCGCCACCCTTTGGATTAATCCAAAGATGGTAAAGGTCAGTTTGTACTGAAATTAACTGTTGACTAACAGGTGCAGTGGCATCTGTTGTTTGTTGTGTAGCAGCATTATTTGCTTGCGGCACATCAGTAGCAGCCGTAGCTGTCTGGCCATTTGGTAAATCGGCAGATACTTCATGCGTTACTACCGCAGCATTTTGCTGAGGTTTTTGTTCCGCATTTCCATAATCTTTCTGCCAAGCCAAAATGAGCAAATATGCGACAACAAACATGGCCCCTAGAATTGCAATCCTGGCCCATTGTTGCATAGGTATTACCCCAAGTGGTTAGAGTGATTTTGGTTCAATAAACGTTCACGAAAGGGTACAGCAACGTGAAGCGTTTGAGAATCTATTTGCTGAAATGAAATAAAACGAATTGCTTTTGATGGAACAGGATCATAGCCTGAACCGCCCCAAGGATGACAACGGCAAATACGCTGAACAGCTAGACACACTCCACGTACAGCACCATGTTGATGGACTGCTTCCAAAGAATATTGAGAACATGTTGGAATATAACGACAGCGTGGTCCCAATAAAGGACTAATCGCAATCTGATAGAAACGAATGAGCCAATGCAGTAAACGAACCATTGGTCATCTCTACGCTTGTGGGGAGGTAGCTATTTTTTTATGCTTATTTGCAAGGCGCTGCAATTTTTGCCAAGCAAATTGTAATTGCTGATGCAACTCTGCATTCGGTACCGCCTCTATGCCCATTTTTGGCATAACGACAATATCTAATACATTAGACTGCTGTTGATGCAGGCGAAAACTTTCGCGTGCAAGTCGCTTTACTCGATTTCTTTCATGTGCGCGGCGCACTTTTTTCTTAGCAACAACAATACCCAAACGGCTATTCGGCTGTTCGGAGATTTTTGCTAGAAATAAGAAATGGGGTTGATGCACTTTAAAAAGCGCACCATCGAACACACTTTTATAATCGGCAGCACAGTGTATTCGCACATCTGTGCTAAAGCCGTAAAGTGTTGTCATAACACCCAAGTCTTGACAGTCTTAACTGAAATTAAACAGTTAAGCTGTGACGACCTTTCGCACGACGACGCGCTAATACTTGACGGCCAGCTTTAGTAGCCATGCGAGCACGGAAACCATGAACGCGTTTACGTTTCAACTCAGAAGGTTGGAAAGTACGTTTCATATCGAAACTCCAAAAATGATCTTTCAGTAAAGGTTCGCGATTTTAGTGCTCATTGCTTGAGCTGTCAATGAAAAACACGCTTTCTTTCAAAATCTAGGCTGTGATATATCAAGATAATATAAGGATTAGAAATCAGTTATAAAGGTTTAAATTAAAATACTCACAAACTAAATCATTGTATATGTTAATTATTTAAATTATCTTCAAGTTTACTCACAGATTTATCCACAGTCTCGAATTTGTGAATTGGTTTTTATGAATTTAAATTTGAATTTAAACCAACCCTCGAGTTATCCCCAGAATGGGTCGATCTTATAAATAAATTCAAATTTTAAAATTTAAATTTATTACTATTAGTGTTGATATTTTCTGTGGAAAACGCATTTTTAGATTTAAAAAACAAATAATTATATTGTGGATAACGATGTTTTTATAATTTTGATAGTTTGTGGATAACTTTGTGCTACAATTTATCCACAGCTTGCGGATAAACTTATCCACACGTGATTTAAATTTAAATTTAAACTCAATTTGCGTTTTTTTGATCGATTTCGACTGATTTGTTCATGACAGATGTGGATAAGATGGTTAGAATGGCTGCCCGCTTAGGCGGGGTTGAATTATTTTTTTACGTACAATGGACTGAAATAGGGGTTTCACATGCTTTGGACAGACTGCTTAACTCGCTTGCGACAAGAGCTTTCAGGAAATGTCTATACAATGTGGATACGCCCACTGGTGGCAGAAGATGCAGGTGATAGTCTAAAACTCTATGCACCGAATCCGTATTGGACGCGCTATATTCAAGAGCACCATTTAGAACTGATTTCAATTTTAGCGGAACAGTTGTCTGAAGGTCGGGTACGTAAAGTTGAGATTTTGGTTGATTCACGGCCTGGTGCAATTTTATCTGCAGCTGAACAACCAGCAACAACCACCGCAGCATTAGAGTCAACACCACAAGTATCGGCACCGACTCGTCCTAAAAAAGAAAAAGAAGAGACGTCTTCAAAAAATAACCGTAAGCGTCAGCTTAACCCATTATTTACCTTTTCCTTGTTTGTTGAAGGCCGTTCCAATCAGATGGCGGCAGAAACCTGTCGTAAAGTCTTGACGCAGCCCGGTGCTTCGCAGCATAACCCGTTATTTTTATATGGACCGACTGGTTTAGGTAAAACCCATTTAATGCAAGCCGTAGGTAATGCATTATTGCAAGCGAAGCCGAATGCACGTGTGATGTACATGACGGCTGAAAGTTTTGTACAAGACTTTGTGAGCTCGCTACAGCAAGGTAAGGTCGAAGAATTCAAGAAAAACTGTCGTTCGCTAGATTTGTTATTGGTGGATGATATTCATTTGTTGGCGGGTAAAGAGGCCAGCTTAGTTGAGTTTTTCTATACCTTCAACGCGTTATTGGATGAATCTAAACAAATCATTTTAACCTCAGATCGTTATCCAAAAGAACTGACTGAGCTAGATCCACGTTTGGTTTCACGTTTTTCATGGGGCTTATCGGTGGGTGTTGAACCGCCTGATATTGAAACCCGTATTGAAATTTTACTGAAAAAAGCGGAAAGCAATGGGGTGGAACTTCCACGGAATTGTGCGCTGTTTATTGCTCAACAAGTGGTTGCTAATGTCCGTGAACTAGAAGGTGCGCTGAATAAAGTCGTAGCCATTTCTCGTTTTAAAGGCACCCCAATCGATCTAGATGTGGTGCGTGAATCGTTAAAAGATGTGTTGGCAATTCGTGCGCGCACCATCAGTACTGAAAACATTCAGCGTGTGGTGAGTGAATATTTCCGTATTCCATTGAAAGAATTGGTTGGTCCAAAACGTACACGTATTTATGCACGTCCACGTCAGTTGGCTATGGGGCTAGCACGTGAACTGACAGGGGATAGTTTCCCTGAAATTGGTATGGCTTTTGGTAATCGTGACCACAGTACTGTGATGCATGCCTGTGAAAAAGTACAAAGCCTGCGTGAAGAAGATCCAATCTTCAATGAGGACTATAAAAACTTGCAACGTCTGCTGCAAAGTTAAGTCTTTTCGTTCAAATTCTGTTCTTGCAATGCGGTATATTCTGCCGCATAGTACACTGCTAAAAAATTAATTTATTTTGTCTATCTTCAGTTTTTAGAGGAATGTATCGTGCGTTTAAAAATCGCGAAAGAAAGCTTACTGAATGTTCTATCACATGTCGTAGGAGCGGTTGAACGTCGCCATACCTTAAATATTTTATCCAATGTAAAAGTACAGGTAACTGAGCAAGCTTTGACCATTACCGGTTCAGATCTTGAAGTTGAACTGGTTGCAAGCACACCACTTACTGAAGGTGCATGTTTACAAGCAGGAGTGACGACTGTTCCTGCACGTAAATTGATGGATATCTGTAAATCATTACCGTCAGCGGCATTGATTGATTTGCAAATTACTGAAGATCAACGTTGTATTTTAAAATCGGGCAACAGTCGTTTTGTATTGGGTACTTTGCCTGCAGAAGACTATCCATTATTAACCACTGAAAATACTCAAGGCACTCAAGTCGGTGTGACTCAACGTGAGTTAAAGCGTTTATTTGAAAAAACGTCTTTTGCCATGGCGGTTCAAGATGTGCGTTTTTATTTGACGGGTACTTTGCTTGAAATTGATGAAAATCAATTGCGTGCAGTAACGACCGATGGTCACCGTTTAGCGATGTGTGAAACAGTGGCAAGCTCGAATGCGACACAAGCAATGCAAGCGATTGTTCCACGTAAAGCTGTAGGTGAATTGCAGCGTCTATTGAGTGTTGAAGACGAGCAATTATCGTTGTTAATTGGTCGTGAATTATTAAATGTAACGATTACCATTGCCAGCCGTGATAAAGAGCAGGGTGATATTACCGTACGTTTCACCACAAAATTGATCGATGGTAAATTCCCTGACTACCGCCGTGTGATTCCACGTGGTGGTGATAAAAATGTGCGCATTGCACATGATGTATTTAAACAATCACTACAACGTGTGGCGATTTTAAGTAATGAAAAATTGCGCGGCGTATTCTTGAAGTTTGATGCGGACACTTTACAACTTCGTGCCAATAACCCTGAGCAAGATGAAGCTATCGAAGATCTCGCAATTCAATATGCTGATGCACCGATGGAAATGTCATTCAATGCACAGTACTTATTGGAAGTTCTGAATGTATTGGATGGTGATGATGTTGCAATGACCATGACAGAAGCCAACCAATCTGTATTGGTACAAGATCCACAACAACAAGATCAAACCTATGTTGTGATGCCAATGCGTGTTTAATTCGGACTGACGTCTCAATTATTATGCATATCACGCGTTTACATGTAGAACGTGTTCGAAATTTAAAGACGGTTGCACTCTCTGGGTTGCAACCGTTTAATGTCTTTTATGGGCAAAATGGTTCAGGCAAAACTTCTGTATTAGAAGCAGTACATTTGCTGGCAACTGGACGTTCTTTTCGAACCCATATTCCGAAAAATTATATTCAAAATAACAGCCCTGACGCTGTCGTCTTTGCGCAGTCTGCAACAGACCGCATTGGTATGCAAAAAATGCAGTCGGGCGAGCAAGTGATAAAAATCAATGGCGACCTTGTGGGGACACAAGGGCAGTTGGCCAAGATTTTACCGCTACAACTCATCGATCCACAAAGTACCGATATTATTGATCATGGTGCGAAGCCACGACGTCAACTTTTAGATTGGTTGATGTTCCACGTGGAACCGGAGTTTTACCATGCATGGCAATATTATGCACGGGCATTAAAACAGCGGAATAGTTTGCTGAAATCACGACGTCATTTGAGTCTGTCTGACTTAGAACCGTGGAACAAAATGCTCAGTGATTATGGTGAGATATTACATAGTCTGCGCAGTAATGTGGTGGAACAGTGGACTCGATATTTCCAACAAGATCTCCAAGCCTTATTGCCGCATTTAACAGTGACGTTGGAATATAGTGCAGGCTTTCATGCCGAAACAGGGCTGTTGAATGATCTGACCAATCAGCACTTTAAAGACTGCGAACGTGGCTATACTGAGTATGGTCCGCACCGTGCAGATTTAAGGTTAAAAACCGCTATGGGGGATGCAGATGTTGTGCTCTCTCGTGGGCAAAAAAAGTTATTGATCATGGCGTTAAAACTGTCACAGATTGCAATGCTACATGCTTGTAATAAGGAAACTGTGGTATTATTAGATGATCTGACAGCAGAATTAGATTTAACCGCACAACAGCGTTTAATTGAGCGTTTAAGCCATCTTGGTAGTCAAGTTTTTATTACCACTTTAGACCATGATTCAGTGCAAAAACACTTACATGATTTATCTATTTCTTATCAATTATTCAAAGTTGAAAATGGTACGGTGCAGGCTGTTGTGCAATGAAATACCACCTTTGGATAGACCTATTTTTCACTAGGGAGAAACCATGAGTTCAGAAGATCAAGCTGCTTCTCAAACAGAACAAACCATAGAAAAAGCTTATGATTCCTCTAGCATCAAAGTATTACGTGGTCTAGACGCTGTACGTAAGCGTCCGGGCATGTATATTGGTGATACTGACGATGGTACTGGCCTACACCACATGGTGTTTGAAGTTGTCGATAACTCAATTGATGAAGCGTTGGCAGGTCATTGTGACGAAATTCAAGTCACCATCCATGAAGATGAATCTGTGAGCGTATCGGATAACGGCCGTGGTATTCCTACCGATATTCACCCAGAAGAAGGTGTTTCTGCAGCAGAAGTGATTTTAACGATTCTGCATGCGGGCGGTAAATTTGATGATAATAGCTATAAAGTTTCAGGCGGTCTACACGGTGTAGGTGTATCCGTGGTGAATGCGCTTTCAAGCAAGCTCGAATTAACTATTCATCGTGCGGGTCAAATCCACCAGCAAGAATATAAACACGGTGATTCTGTGTATCCATTAAAAGTGGTGGGTGAGACAGATCGTACCGGTACACGTGTACATTTTTGGCCAAGTTCTGAAACCTTCAGTCAAACGATTTTTAATGTCGATATTTTGGCGCGTCGTTTACGTGAATTATCTTTCCTGAATGCAGGTGTGCGAATTGTGCTACGTGACGAACGTATCAATTTAGAGCACGTTTATGACTATGAAGGTGGTTTGTCTGAGTTTGTAAAATATATTAACCAAGGCAAAACCCATCTGAATGATATCTTCCACTTTACTACTCAAGCGGATAATGGCATTGGTGTAGAAGTTGCATTGCAGTGGAATGATTCTTATCAGGAAAATGTTCGTTGCTTTACCAACAACATTCCACAAAAAGATGGTGGTACGCATTTAGCGGGTTTCCGTGCTGCATTAACTCGTGGCTTAAACAGCTACATGGAAAGCGAAAACTTACTCAAAAAAGAGAAAGTAGCAGTTTCTGGTGATGATGCGCGTGAAGGTTTAACTGCGATTGTTTCGGTGAAAGTGCCTGATCCAAAATTTTCTTCGCAAACCAAAGAAAAATTGGTGTCGAGCGAAGTGAAAACTGCGGTAGAGCAAGCCATGAATAAATCGTTCTCTGAATATCTTTTAGAGAATCCACAAGCTGCTAAATCGATTGCAGGCAAAATTATTGATGCGGCACGTGCGCGTGATGCAGCACGTAAAGCACGTGAAATGACACGTCGTAAGAGTGCGCTTGATATTGCAGGCCTGCCAGGTAAATTGGCCGATTGTCAGGAAAAAGATCCTGCATTATCTGAACTTTACTTAGTCGAAGGTGACTCTGCGGGCGGTTCTGCAAAACAGGGCCGTAACCGTAAGATGCAAGCGATTTTGCCACTTAAAGGTAAAATCCTCAACGTGGAACGTGCACGTTTTGACAAGATGATTTCTTCTCAAGAAGTGGGAACATTGATTACCGCTTTAGGCTGTGGTATTGGCCGTGAGGAATATAACCCAGACAAACTGCGTTATCACAAAATCATCATCATGACCGATGCCGACGTCGATGGTTCGCACATTCGTACGTTACTGTTGACCTTCTTCTTCCGTCAAATGCCAGAACTTGTGGAACGTGGATATATTTATATTGCACAGCCACCATTGTATAAGCTGAAAAAAGGTAAGCAAGAACAGTACATCAAAGATAATGATGCGCTTGAGACTTACCTGATTTCAAATGCAATTGATGAGCTTGAATTACACATCAGTGCAGAAGCACCTGCCATTCGTGGTGAGGCTTTAGCGGGTGTGATTGCGGATTATCAAACCTCTCAAAAGAGTTTGCATCGTCTGACTGTACGTTATCCTGCAAGTGTGTTGGATGGCTTATTGGCAGTAGAAGGCTTTAAGTTAGATCAAGCAAATAACCAAGACTATGTACAGACTTGGGGTGAGCAACTACGTGCCAATATTGAGAAAACTCAACCTAGCCTACGTCCTGAATTAAGCTTAGAAACTTTTGAGCATGAAGATACTGAAGGCAATAAGTCAGCGACCTATTTCCCGCGTATTACCATCTATGTTCATAATTTACCGCACCAATACTTGTTAGATTCAGGTCTATTGGGTTCAGGTGAATATGCGCGTTTACTCAAAAATTCGAAGAGTTGGTTCACCTTATTGGAAGAAGGTGCTTACCTACAAAAAGGCGAGCGCAAAATTCCAGTGAGCAGCTTCCATCAGGTTTGGCAAAACATCTTACAAGACTCACGCCGTGGCATGATGATTCAGCGCTATAAAGGTTTGGGTGAGATGAATGCTGAGCAGCTTTGGGAAACCACGATGGATCCTGAGAACCGTAACATGCTGCAAGTAACGGTACAGGATGCGATTGAAGCTGATCGTATGTTCTCTTGCTTGATGGGTGATGATGTGGAACCACGTCGTGCCTTCATTGAAGAAAATGCGTTAAATGCGGATATTGATGCCTAAATTCTGATTACAGAATCATTCAAAAAAGCACTCTTGGGAGTGCTTTTTTTTTATGCTATCTTAAATAAAATTGAATATTAAATCGCCAATTTGTGTTTTATAAAATTGACTTATTCTGATGCTAAGCTCAAATCTATTTGAACTTAGCAGCTAAAAATAAGAGGTCTATATATGATGGACAATCAACTTGAACACATTCGTGACATCTGGGTAAATGCATTTTTTACCGGAAATTATACCGTTCTTGCCAAATACGAAGATGAGCACTTTAAGGTGGTTTATGAGCAAGACGGGCGTGTCGAAAGTAATTATGTCCGCTATGAACGTATTGCACATGCAGTGAAGAATGGGGTTTGGAAACCACAAAAACCAGACGTAGAATTTGAAGAATATGAGTTTAATCGTGACCAAACTGAGTGCAAAATTTTAATTGGTTTAGCCGAAACACAGCAGCAAATACAGGAAATCTGGCATTTTGATCAGACCTGGAAAATACAAGAATTACGTTTTTTAAAGGCAAAAAAAGCCCATCCTTCTGCCTTATCTTAAACAATAAAAAGTTTAAATTGATGTCGTGAATGGAGATAAAATGCATCCATCTTGCAAATGTGGATAAGTTTTGTGAATTTTCACATTTAATAGTGTTCAACATCAAAGTCATTTATAATTGTGGATAACATCATTTAAAAATATTTATCCATAAAAAAGGTGGTTCGATATTTTGAATTTAAAAAATAAAAAATGAATTTAAAACTAAGATTTGAATTTAAAAATGGCTTTTGTGGATAACTGTGGTAATGAGTTTGATGTGAAGTATATTTTTTTGAATTCATTTACAAAATTAGGGTAAAAGCGATCGCTGAATTTTTAGATTCTTTCCGAATAGAAATGCCTTAACGATGCAATAACCAGTTGGATATGAACATTCGATTTTTTAAATATTTTTTAGATTTATAGTGTGATTATTATTGTGAAGTTTAAATAAAAAATCGCCGTGGAACATTTAAATTTCACGGCGATTGATTTTTTGAGCTTAAGTTAGGTTTTCTTAATAATGCAAATCTAGGGTTTTGCTTTTTAAATTAAGCTTCAAAACTACTTTCCATTTCTTCTAATTCCATCATTAATTCAAGCATTTGCTCTTCGACAGATTCAAGTTTGGCTTTTAATTCTGTTTGCTCATTCATTAGTTTGAGTAAGTCATCTTTACGACTGGCTTCATATAAAGCACTGTCTGCTAATAATTCCTCGATTTCGTTTAAGCGTGGCTGAATTTTGCTGATTTGCGCTTCATTTTTTTCAATGTTTTTACGAATCGGGCGGGTCAATTCACGCTGACGTGCAGCTTCTTTACGTTGCGCTTCTTTATCGACTTTGGAAATCGTCGGTTTAGTTTCAACTTGAGATTTGATGGGAGTCGGGGCTTGTTGACTATTTTTCATCATGTCGATCCGTGCTTGACGCAGCCAATCGGCATAAGCCACGAGGTCACCATCAAATTCGCGACATTTCCCATGATGTACCAATAATAATTCGTCACAAACACTGGCAATCAATTGACGTTCATGCGAAACCAAAACCACAGCGCCTTCAAAGTCTTGTAATGCCATAGTTAGCGCATGACGCATATCAAGGTCTAAATGGTTGGTCGGTTCATCTAGAATTAAAACATTGGGGCGCTGCCAAACAATCAAAGCTAAAGCCAATCGTGCTCGTTCACCGCCTGAAAATCCTTCACTTGGCGTATCCATGCGTTCGCCACTAAAACCAAAGCTACCTAAGAATGAACGTAATACCGCTTCACTGATTTTTTTGTCAGCGATTCGAGATAATTGCAACATTGGGCTGGCATTGCCATCTAGAGCATCCATTTGATGCTGTGCAAAATAGCCAATATTTAACAGTTCCGAGGCTTTGCGCGTCCCTTGTAATAAGGGAAGGTCACCAACCAAGGATTTAATTAAGGTTGATTTACCCGCACCATTCATTCCCAGTAAACCAATACGACTGTTTGGGGTAATCTGTAAATTCACATTGGTGGCAATCAGTTTGTCACCATAGCCAATATCGACATGTTCCATTTGTAACAGCGGCGAGCTCATTTTGGTTGGCTCACGGAAACTAAAGGTAAATGGCGTATCGACATGCGCGGCAGAAAGTTCCTGCATACGTTCTAATTGTTTAATACGGCTTTGAGCCTGCTTAGCTTTAGTCGCTTTGGCTTTAAAACGGTCAATAAATTTTTGGAGATGCGCACGAGTTTCGAGTTGTTTTTCATAGGCTTGTTGTTGTTGTGCCAAGCGCTCAGAACGGGTGCGTTCAAAGGTTGAATAGTTACCGGTGTAAAGCGTCAGCTCTTGATTTTCGATGTGTAAAATATGATCAGTCACCGCATCTAAGAAATCACGGTCATGTGAAATTAAGATCAGTGTGCCTTCGTAAGCTTTTAACCAATCTTCTAACCACAAAATCGCATCTAAGTCTAAGTGGTTGGTTGGCTCATCGAGTAATAACAGGTCAGAACGGCTCATCAGGGTACGCGCAAGGTTTAAACGCATACGCCAACCACCTGAAAAGCTTGAAACATTGAGCTGGGACTGATGTTCAAAGAATCCCAGGCCAGCCATCAGCTGTGAGGCTTTGGATGGAGCTGTATAGCCATGGATTTCATCAAATCGGCCATATAAGTGTGCCAATGCTTCATTGTCTAATTGTTCTGGATGTTCAAGTTTATGTTGTATATCCCAATATTCCTCATCGCCTGAAAGAACGAAATCAATCGCTTTCATATCGAGTGCTTTGATTTCTTGTGCCATATGAGCGACGGTCCATACTGCAGGACGAGTTAAGGATCCGCCATCAGATTCCATTCCACCTAAAAGCGCAGAAAAAAGAGTCGATTTACCCGCACCATTTACACCGGTTAAGCCGATTTTCCAGCCTGGATGCAATTGCATAGATGCTTTTTGAAATAAAACACGCCCACCGCGACGAATGGAAAGTTGGTCTAACTGAATCATGGAACTAACTAAACAAGAAGAATGTGGGGCTATTCTAATGGATGGCTTTGCAAAAGAAAAAACAAAGCATCGCAACCATCTGAAAAAATGTGACAGATTCCACGTATTTAGGTGTATTGAACGGGCTTTAGTATTAAAAAAATATTTCAAGTTATTGTTTTAAATGGATTAATAAAACATATTGGGAATATAAGAAATGAGAAAAGGAATTTTAATTTTATCGCTTCTTTCAGGTGTGATGTCTGCACAAAGCTATGCCAATCAGAAGGTTTGTGTGTTCGATTTACTTGGAAAAGCGGGGGAATCTTATAAGCTGATGGAAGAGTGGTCTCTGGCCAGTAAGGCATGGGGAGCACAAGTTCAACTGATTTCATATCAAGATGAATCCAAAGTCGATAAAGATTTTAAAGAAGGGAAATGTGACGCATTTTATATGACCTCGATGCGGGCACGTGCGTATAACAAATTTGCCGGTTCGATTGATGCCATTGGCGGTGTACCGAACAATACTATCGCACAAAAAGCCATTACCTATGTCTTAGATAAGCGGAACAGTAAGCGACTGATTACCAATTCAGGTAAAGATAGTTATGAAGTGGCAGGGATTGGGCAAATTGGTTCAGCCTATATTTTTGTCCGTGATCGCAATATCAATAATTTAGAAAAAGCTGAAGGTAAAAAATTTGCCATTTTGCATTATGACTATGCGCAAAAAGAGATGGTCGACCGTGTCGGCGCTGTGCCAGTCATGTCGGAAATTTCCAATTTTATTCGCAAATTTAATCAGGCCGAAGTTGAAATTGTGGCTGCGCCGGCTTATGCCTTTAAGCCACTCGAAATTTCAAAAGGCTTAGGCACTACCGGGGCGATGGTGAATTTTCCTGTGGTGAATGTCACGGCAGACCTGATTATTCGTAACAATAAATTCCCAGATGGTTTTGCTGAACCCTCTCGGCAATGGTTCGTTAAACAATTACCGAAAAGTTTTGCCATGGTAAAACGCATGGAAGCTGAAATTCCTGCCAAATATAAGATGAATCTCAGCAAATATGATCAGTTGAAATATCAGAAAATTTTGCGTGAAGGACGGATGGATTTAACCAAACAAGGAATCTACGACTCCACCATGATGACGGTACTGAAAAAAGCACGTTGTACGATTGAGCGAACCAATTTTGAGTGTTCAGTGGCGGGTGAATAAGCTTTTTTCTGTATTTCTTTGTAAAGTTTCATAAAAAGGCTGTAAATGCAAAAAGCCTTTTTTGCATACAACATGATGATTATATTTATAATTTTGCCTTAAATAAAAAAGTGATATTAATCACAAAAAAACAGAATGTGCCAAAATGACATAAATAAATGGAGTAAATGCTCTATTTTTTTTAAATTAACTTGCTTAATATCGGCGTTGTGTAAGGACACCTCTGAACCATAAAAAGATTTGAAAGGAAAATAGAATGAAAAAAACGCTCCTATCATTGGCTACATTTGCTGCAATTGGCTTTGCT
Source organism: Acinetobacter sp. YH01020 (assembly GCF_013420275.1). Taxonomy (NCBI): domain Bacteria; kingdom Pseudomonadati; phylum Pseudomonadota; class Gammaproteobacteria; order Moraxellales; family Moraxellaceae; genus Acinetobacter; species Acinetobacter sp. YH01020. The sequence goes on along the minus strand of NZ_VOYN01000030.1, from coordinate 11,485 downwards.
GGTTCAGCTCAGGCAGCAAAAGTAGATATCTGTGTATTTGACTTACTGGGTAAGTCAGGCGAGTCATATCAAATGGCTCAGGAATGGGCGCTTGCAGCAAAAGGCTGGGGTGCTGAAATTAACTTAATTCCGCGTCAAGACGAAGCAGTAGCCGACAATGACTTTAAAGCAGGTAAATGTGACGGCGTATTTATGACGGCGATGCGTGCCCGTCAGTACAATAAATTTGCAGGCTCTATTGATGCGGTGGGTGGCGCACCGAGCAATGCGATTGCGCAACGTGCGATTACCTTTGCATTAGACCAACGTAATGCTGCAAAAATGGTTAGTAACCTAGGTGGTAAAAAATACGAAGTGGCGGGTATTGCCCCACTGGGTTCAGCATTCATCTTTGTCAAAGACAAGAAAATTGACTCAATTGAAAAAGCAGCAGGTAAAAAGTTTGCAGTATTAGGCTATGACGAAGCACAAAAAATTATGGTGCAACGTGTCGGCGCTCAAGCTGTGATTTCAGATGTATCTAACTTTGTGGCGAAGTTTAATAATGGTCAGGTGGATATGGTGGGTGCGCCTGCATATGCCTACAAACCATTAGAGATCTATAAAGGTTTAGGTACCAATGGTGCGATGTTTAACTTCCCAGTTCTACAAGTGACTGCGGACTTTATTATTCGTCCTGATCAGTTCCCAGCTGGCTTTGGTCAAAAATCTCGTGATTGGTTTGTGAAACACTTACCGAAGAGTATCGCGATGATTAACCGTCTAGAAGCGGGTATTCCTGCGAAATATAAACTTAACCTAAGTGCAGAAGATAAAACCAAATATCAAAAATTACTGCGTGAAGGTCGTATGGATATGACGAAACGTGGCATTTATGATGCAGGAATGATGTCTGTATTGAAAAAGGCACGTTGTTCTGTCGATAAAGCCAATTTTGAATGTTCACTTGGCGGCGAATAAGCTGATATTTAAAGAAAAAAGTCTGGATTTATCCAGGCTTTTTTTTGCAAATTTATAGGTCATTCTCGCCATTGAGTCAGCAAAATATTCAGGTAATCTAAATTAAAATCGAGGGCTGTGAGTCAATTGAATCGAACTCAGCATGACCCAAAATTAAAAAATGGTTAAAAACAAAAACAGTAAAAAAACAAGGAAAGTCAGTATGAAACAATGGACAAAGGCATTGAGCGTTGCTGCTGCATTAATGGCGGTGACTGGCGTAGCTCAAGCGAAGCAAGTGGTGTGTGTATTTGATTTGGTGGGTAAAAATGGTGATGTTTTTACCCTGATGAAGGATTATCAATTGGCAGCAAAAAACTGGGGCGCAGACATTGAGCTCCGCGTCGGTCAAAATGAAGCGGTGATTGCAGAAGATTTTAAAGCAGGGAAATGTGATGGGATCAGCGTCACCGGTATGCGTGGCCGCCAATTCAACAATTTTACCGGTTCTTTAGATGCGATTGGTGCAATTCCAGATTTGAAATTGGCCGTAAAAATTATGCAAGGTCTTGCGAGTCCAACGTTTGCTAAAAGCATGGTCAATAGTAAATATGAAGTGGCAGGTGTGATACCTGTTGGTGATGCCTACCTGTTGGTGAATGATCGTAGTATCAATACTGTCGCTAAAGCCGCAGGTAAAAAAATTGCGGTGCTTGATTATGATGAAGCGCAGAAAATTATGGTGCAGCAGGTCGGGGCTCAAGCGGTCAGTGCCGATGTAACCAATTTTGGCGCTAAATTTAACAATGGTCAGGTGGATATTATTGGTGCTCCTGCAGCTGTGTTCAAACCATTAGAATTACACAAAGGTTTAGGCAGCAAAGGCGCAATCGTCAATTATCCAATTTTACAAGTGACGGGAAATATCATTATTCGCCCAGATAAATTCCCAGCAGGTTATGGGCAAAAATCACGTGATTGGGTCAAAACACAATTACCTCGTGCATTCACGATTTTAGGCAAAATGAAGTCAGAAATTCCAGCCAAATATTGGATGGATGTTCCAACTGCAGACAAAGCTGGTTATCAAAAAATGATGCGTGAAGCGCGTATCGATTTGACTAAACGTGGTATCTACGACAAGCGAATGATGAAACTATTATGGCAATTCCGCTGTAAACAAGACCCTAAAAACTTCGAATGCGCATTACAGGAAGAAAACTATAAATAAGTTTTAAATGAATCTTGAGAAAAATACTCTGATTTAACTTTAAACTGTTAAGACTGACCATATATTGAGTATGTTATACTTGAAATATGGTCTTTTCTTTTTAAAGACACCCCAATGACTCAGAGGAATCCATCATGAATGCTCAAGCACTTGTGCTGACTGACAATGCTGCCAATAAAGTACGCCAATTGCGTGAGAGTGAAGGTAATCAAGACCTTATGTTACGTGTATATGTGACTGGTGGTGGTTGTTCAGGTTTCTCATATGGATTTAATTTTGCTGAAAGCCAAAACGAAGATGATGCTGAATTTATCAATGGTGATGTGAAGATGTTGGTTGATTCACTGAGCTATCAATATTTAGTTGGTTCAACAGTCGACTATATTGAAGGTCTTGAAGGTTCTCGATTTGTGGTTCAAAACCCGAATGCGACAACCACGTGTGGATGTGGATCTTCATTCTCGATCTAATCGCGATGATGAATTGAGCCATAAAAAAGCCCTCATTTAGAGGGCTTTTTTAATGTTTAAAATCGATATTAGGCTTCAAATTTTAGTGCTTCTAATAGATCTAAAATTACGGTAGTCACGTCTTGAGTCAATTGATAATTATTAAAAATTTCATATGCCGTAATGGTGACATCGGTATCACTCGGAAGCAGGCGTTGTTCTTCTTCGATGAGGTCACGGATCGGCAATAGGGTTTGTTTGACCTGTAAATGCAAGACATCTTTAAACTCAAGATTTTCGTCTTCGAGCTCAATTAATTGCTCATTAAAAAAGGGTAAAAGTACCGCATGGAGATAAGGTTGAATGTCTGTAATATCAAAAATCTCAATATCACGGGTTTGTTCAATCGTGCTGATGTGGTCATTCACTTCAATTAAGATATGGTAGTAACTCACATTGCTCTCCACGTAAGATGTCATTGATATAAGGGATTTATTGCAAATCAACAATAACATGAAATGCTAATTATTGTTGGTGAATCCTGAAATATCCTTATAAATTGTATGGTTTTTTATGCTCAGGGCACACTAGCGATAATACAGTAAGCTTTGGTCTGCTGGCATCAGTTTAAAGTTTTCTAATTGTTGCGCGCCCAAGATTGGGTACATTAATGCAGCAGGGTCATTATGGTGAGATAAGCCGAGAGCATGTCCGAGTTCGTGGGCAAGGGTGAGGCGTAAATCATCTTCGGCATCAAATTGATAAATCTGAATCTGATCTCCCATAAAGACACCTTTATGAAACTCTCGTGCAGGAAAGCGCTGACTGGCTTGTATCACGCCTGCATTATATTGATCAATTTGCTGGTTATAGCTTGAGACTTGTTGGTTAAATTGATCATTTTGCTGATTAAATCGATCTATTTCTTGGTCTAATAGCATTGCTTGTGCTTTGACTTGCGCAAGTTCTCTTTCAACGCGTTGCATGTTGGGGCCTTGCGCATGCTCGATTCGGCTCCAACCCATACGTTCTTGCGACAGTTGTACTATTTCAGCACGGATCATGGCTTGTTTTGATCGGAGCTGTTGCTCATTCATCTCCAGACCTTTTCTCGAATTTGCTAAGTTCTCGGCATATAAATCATTACGGGCTTTATCTGCGGCTAAGGTCTTTTGGACTTGCTTATAGGCATTGTATTGTTCTTGGCGGTCATCATAAATTAGATGGATCGCCAGTTGTGCATCTGGGTCATAGATAAATAACGGTTTGAGCGTCCCTTTATGCCATATCTCTGCAGCCTCTTGGCTAAGTTGGATCACCTGTTGCTGGGTTAAACCAAAGCGTGGGTCGACGTCTGCAACACGAAAGCGTAATCGTGTGTCAAAAGGATGGGAAATTCGATCCCACGCAGAATTAAAGCGAAGCTGTGGATGGGATTTAACTTGAAACTGTAAATAAGCTAAATACAGTATCCCCACTGTTATGAGTGCTGAGACAAAGCGCATAGTAAATGAACACAATAATAGGGGTTTAATTTAGCTTGAATTTTGTCCACGTCATAGTCAAATATATACCATCTTGAAATTTTAGCGTTGTCTTAACAATAGCATTACGCTTTTTTTCCAGTTAATTTGGCTGGTAAATTGGATTTATAAATAAGAATGAATCCTATAGAGATAAATATGAAAAAAACCAATTCAATGAGATATTTGAAATTAAATCCATATTCTTTAACGTGTTCCAAACTATAGATCGATATTTCGAGTTTAAAACATTGAGCTAATGTATAAAAAATAATGCCGATAAATAGTGAGATAAATCCTAAGCTCCATGTGTAGCGCTGCTGAATATTAAACATATATAAAATTAGGCAACTTATGAGGAGTCCAAGTGTGAAGGCCGCATCAAGCCCCAAAAATTGTAGATAATTGAGAGGGGATAATAGTATGTTTGAAGGCAGAATGATTAATAGATTACCCATCGGATAATGAAACATCACGGACATTCCCGCAGCTAAGAGCAAAAGCTTGATAAAATTTTTCATGTAAATTATGTTTTATTTTAAAGATAATGAAAAATAACATAAAAAACCGCGCTTTCGCGCGGTCTTTTTGAGCTTTGAAAAACTCGGTTAAAGCGACAAATTATTTTTTGTCATCTTTAACTTCAGTGAACTCAGCATCTACAACGCCGTCATCTGCTTTTTGAGCTTGACCTTCAGCGCCTTGGAAAGCGTTAGGATCAAAACCTTCAGCACCGCCTTGACCTTGTGCAGCTTCATAAGCACGTTGAGTGATCGGCATAATGATGTTTTGAAGTGCTTCAGTTTTCGCTTTGATTGCATCTACATCGTTTTCTTTAGTCGCTGCTTCGAGCTCAGCTACAGCAGCATCGATTGCAGATTTCTCATCAGCAGTTACCTGTTCACCAAGATCTTTTACTGCTTTTTGAGCAGAAGAAACAAGTGCATCAGCTTCGTTACGTGCTTTCGCTAATTCTTCAAATTTACGATCTTCTTCAGCATTCGCTTCAGCATCTTTGATCATCGCTTCAATTTCAGCATCGCTCAAACCAGAGTTAGCTTTAATTTGAATGGATTGCTCTTTACCTGTGCTCTTATCTTTTGCAGATACTTTCAAGATACCATCAGCGTTGATGTCGAAAGATACTTCAATTTGTGGCACACCACGTGGAGCAGGTGGGATATCGCCTAATTGGAAGTTACCTAACAATTTGTTTTGTTGAGCCATTTTACGTTCACCTTGGTAAACTGAAATGTCTACAGCAGGTTGGTTGTCAGCAGCAGTTGAGAACACTTGAGATTTCTTCGCAGGAATCGTGGTGTTTTTCTCGATGATTGCTGTTAACACGCCACCCATTGTTTCGATACCAAGAGTCAATGGAGTTACGTCAAGAAGAAGTACGTCAGTTTTATCACCTGAAAGTACTGCACCTTGAATCGCAGCACCCATCGCTACAGCTTCATCTGGGTTCACGTCTTTACGTGGCTCACGGCCGAAGAACTCTTGTACTTTTTGTTGTACAAGTGGCATACGAGACTGACCACCCACCAAGATTACGTCAGAGATGTCAGAGGTTGAAAGACCTGCATCTTTAAGTGCAATCTTACATGGTTCAATTGTACGAGCAACCAATTCAGCAACTAAACCTTCAAGTTTAGAGCGAGTCACGTTGATCACTAAGTGTTTAGGACCAGTCGCATCTGCTGTGATGTATGGAAGGTTGATTTCTGTTGCATTCGAAGAAGAAAGCTCGATTTTTGCTTTTTCAGCAGCTTCTTTTAAACGTTGAAGTGCAAGCGGATCTTGTTTCAAGTTTACGCTTTGTTCTTTCTTGAACTCTTCAACCAAGTATTCAATTAATGCATTATCGAAGTCTTCACCACCAAGGAATGTATCACCGTTTGTAGACAATACTTCGATTTGTTGGTCGCCATCAAGGTCAGCGATTTCAATGATTGATACGTCGAAAGTACCACCACCTAAGTCGTAAACCGCAACTTTACGGTCGCCTTCTTTTTTGTCCATACCGAACGCAAGTGCAGCAGCCGTTGGTTCGTTGATGATACGTTTAACATCTAAACCAGCAATTTTACCTGCATCTTTAGTCGCTTGACGTTGAGCATCGTTAAAGTACGCAGGAACAGTAATTACCGCTTCAGTTACTGTTTCACCAAGGTAGTCTTCAGCTGTTTTTTTCATCTTTTTCAAGATTTCAGCAGAGATTTGTTGTGGTGCAAGTTTCTTGTCGTTTACATCAACCCAAGCATCGCCATTGTCAGCTTTGATGATTTTGTAAGGTACAAGGCCGATATCTTTTTGCACAGCTTGGTCTTGGTACTTACGACCGATCAAACGTTTGATTGCAAATAATGTGTTTTTAGGGTTAGTCACTGCTTGACGCTTAGCAGATTGACCGACAAGGATCTCGCCATCTTTATACGCAATAATAGATGGGGTTGTACGAGCGCCTTCAGCGTTGTCGATTACTTTTACTTTGTCGCCTTCAAGTACTGCTACGCAAGAGTTTGTAGTACCTAAGTCAATACCAATGATTTTCGCCATTTGGATGTTTCCTCTAAAATTCTTTTATTCCCAAACTCTTCCCTTTCTCAAAGGGAAATAAAAAGGGATTTACTTGTTATCCGATATGAGAGCCAATCAAAAAATTTCAAGTAATATTGGTTAAAATTTTTAATTCGTCTCAGAAAATTTGGGTTTATGCACCAACCATAACCATAGCTGGACGTAATAGACGACCGTTTAAGCTATAGCCTTTTTGCAATACTGTCCCAATTTCATTCGATTTGGCATTTGGATCGATGCCCACAGCTTGGTGAAGATCTGCATTGAAACCATTTGCAGTATCCACAGCAACCACACCAAATTTTTCTAAAGTGCTGAGCAATGATTTCAGTGTAAGTTCTACACCTTCAGATAAACCTGATTTTTCATCACCTGCCGCAGCAATCGCGCGTTCAAGGTTATCAACTGACTCAAGCAATTGTTTTGCAAATTTTTCCAGCACAGTATCTTTATGCTTTTCAGATTCGCGTTGAATGCGTTCTACACTTTTTTGCGCTTCATATACGGCATTTGCAGTACGTGCTTTTTCAAGTTTTAAGCTTTCTTCTAAATTGGTGATTTGTGCTTGTAAATCTTCAACTGAAACTTCAGCTTGCTCGTTTTCAGCTTGAGTTTGCTGTTCTGCTTGCTCTTGTTGAAGATCTTGAGCGTCTTGGTTTTGCTCAGTCGCCATTGATTTACTCCGTTTAAATGGGTTCTTAAACATGTTCAGTCCTTATAGCTGTGCGTTCAAACGACATCGATGCGTAACTGCCATGCGTTTTGAATTCATGATTAATAAAAGAAATCGGGGCAGGGGATAAAAATTCAAGCGAAGTCAGCGATTAAATGCAGTTTTTTATTCAAATAAATGGTTTTTCAGCAAAATATCGACTGCAAAATTAAATTCTATGAAAATATAAATTATTGATTTGAATGTATAATCATATTTTGATCGGATTTATAGATTTTCATCATAAATTTTAACGGTTTCTCTTTGTGCCTGAAAATTTGCATAATTTATCTATCGGAAGTGACCATATCCACTGGAGAGAGGGATATGGTGACTACCTCTAGATTTTAGAAACACTTTTCCATGCTGATTTCCCAAGAATCAGCATTTTTTTTGCCTCAAAAAATAGTGGTTAATATTTATACATAAAAACTCTTAGTATCAGTTTTATTAAATATTTCACAAAAAATGATCAGCACAGTATTCTTTGTTTCAGATTCTATCGCTGTAGTTTCTTAATTTATTTCAAATGTGTTTTTCATGGCCTGCTTCTCTCATAAGCAGGCTTTTTTTTGCATGAAATTTATAAAAACAGCCACTTAAGTAACTGAGTTGCAAGTTTTGTTGAACTTTGTTGTATTCAAAAGCTGTGATCACGCTTTATTCAAAATCATTTATATTTATTTTTTTAATAAAAAACAAAGCACTTGAGTTAAAAAAATGATGTAAAGCATTAAAATGAAAGAAAACCGCCTAATTAATAAAACATTTCATAAGCTGTACCGTGCCTCGTACAAAGTACAACTCAGAAGGTGGGAACTTCACAGAATTATTTTCCATTATGACTCGGGCAAAGTTGAGCTTTGCTTTTAATGATTCAATGAAGGAAATAATGAAGATGAAAAAAATTGGTTTATTCGCTGTCGCAGTTTTAGGTTTTGGTTTAGCTGCGGTAGGTTGTACTTCTCAAGAAACTGTAGAATCTCCAGAAACCGCACAAGTAACGTCTGCAACTGAAGCATCTGTAACGCCAGAGCAATCGGGTGCTGTGGTTCAAGCAGATCCATCAGCTCAAGGTGCTGAAGTTCAATCTGCGCCTGCACCACAACCTACAGTTCAGCAATAAGATTGTTTAATGCTCTCTGACCTGTAACAACAGGCAGTCAAGAATAGACAGAAGATAGGATGCCTCTTCTGTCTATTTTCTTTTCTATTGCTTTTTTTTACCTTTTCTATTTTTAGTGAACGAAAAAAAGCCCATCATGTAGATGAGCTTTTTACTTTTAACCGATCTGCAAAAACAACAATTAACGGCGATTTTCCCACGCGCGACGACGTTCTTCAGCCGCTTTACGTTGTTGATCTGATGCCTTTCTTAAATCTTGAATATTTTTTTTGCGCTCTTGCTCAATTTGTTTTCTACGATCTTGACTGGCTTTACGGCGCTGTTCTTCTAAGCGCTGACGCTCTTTGCTGACTTTTTGACGATCTTGTTCAGCACGTTTACGACGTTCAGCTTCAGAGTATTTACGCTGTTGCTCTAGACGTTGACGTTCGAGTTCGTTTTTACGACGATCCCACTCTTGTTGATTTTTACGATTCTGTTCCCAGTTACGCTGGTCAAGTTGCTGCTTTCTACGTTCGAGCTCTAAACGATTACGTTGTTGTTGCTGACGTTCCCATGTACGGCGGTCTTGTTCATAACGACTGTCGTAACGGCGATCATAACGATTATCATAGCGTCGATCATTATTATCATAACGGCGGTCATAACGTTGATCATAACGTCCATCGTAGTAACCATTTTCAGGGAATGCTACGCAGCCTACAGCCAAAAAAGCAGTCGCAAAAGACAGAAGGATGATCTTTTTAGCCATGGTGAGTATCCTTTATCGAGAATGGGTTAGCATAATCAACCCATAAAACTTGGGTAAATTGTCAATGACAACTCTATAAAAGAAGATTAGCTTAACTAGGTCTGTACTATGTATGTCGATGTTGAGACTTATATGTGAATATGGTCACATTTGACCTAGATCATGTAGAAAGTATGAAGAGCATAATTCGAAGGATAGAGCATGTTTGCATTGAATGAATCACTTAAAAATATGAAAGATAAAGGCCAAGGTACGGCTGCTCGGTTACTTGATCGTCTTCCTAACTTTGCCAAAGAAAGCCTCGCAAAACGTCTCGATTATCCGTTTATTTTTCCAGAATTAGATCCGCTGGTGAAATGCATGATGGCGGCTCAACTCAAGCAAGGTAAGTCAGGCTTTGTGACCGAAGACTATGTGAAGTCTCGTAAATTATTTGATTTACAGATGGAGTCGATCAAGACCAAGCCGACCTTTGTGAAACAAGTGCAAGATATACGTCTACCTTTACAAAGTGCAACGCTGTTTGCGCGTCATTATCATCCTGCTCCAAATAAAAAATTACCGATGATCGTGTTTTATCATGGTGGTGGTTTTGTGGTGGGTGGTTTAGACACGCATGATGAAGTTTGTCGTTTATTGGCTGTGCATGCCAAAACACAAGTTTTAAGTATTGATTATCCTTTAACACCAGAAGCCAGCCCAGCTCAATTAATGCAAAGTTGTGAAGATGCATTGGCTTGGACTTATCAAAATAGTCGTCAGTTTAAAATTCTAAAAAATCGAATTGCGGTGGCAGGGGATAGTGCAGGCGGCAATATTGCTACTGCGGTTGCACAGCGCAGTGCTCAAAAAGTTTTTGCCCCGCAAGCTCAACTATTAATTTACCCAGTAGTGGATTTCAAGAGTCGCCACCCATCTTTCTATGCTTATAAAGATGGTCTAGTTCTGACTGAAAAAGATATTGATGTCGTAACGGCTTTATATGCAGAACAACATGCAGTGGCCTTAGATGATCCATTAATTTCACCAACCTATGGAAAATTGGCAGGTATCGCACCGGCGTATATCGTGACAGCAGGGCATGACGTTTTACATGACGAAGGTGAAATTTATTCGCATAAACTCCGTCAGCAAGGGGTGAAAGTGTTTTATCAAGAATATACCGATCAAACCCATGGCTTTATTAACTTAACCCCGGTTTCGCACCGAGCTAAAAAATACGTGATCGAGATCAGTACGAAGTTCCGTAAATTTTGGGATAAACGTAGCTAATCATTCCTTTATATAAAGTAAACCCAGTGTTTCACGTGAAACACTGGGTTTTTATTTATTGGGTTATTTATCTTGGATTTTTGCAGCAGGAAAAACGAGGCTAAATTCTGGGATATAAAAGCTTTGCAATAATCGTGCTTCAGAAAAATTTGGAAAAATGTCCTGTGTGTTGTGCCATTCTACCTGTTTCAGTTTAGAGAGCCGTCCACGAAACTTCGGTGAAAATTGATAACGCTTACCTTCCCACGCTTGTCTGATTTGCAACATCGCTGCAGGGATATGATGACTATTAATATAGAAAGAACGCTGTGAACGTGATTTTTTTAAACGGATCTGCATTTTGTGTTGTTCAACTTCTATAGTACAGACCACTTCATTGTCATGTTGTTGCCATTCAAACTTTGCCAACTCTTTAGGAATACCCCAGAGTTTTTGACCATGAATGACAGAGATATCTGTCGAAACATAAATCTTAGGAATCGAACTTAACCTTTTCTTACTCCATAAAGGGTGATCTAAAATTAGCAATTCGTCATAAGGGCCCACAGGTGAATCATGGTATCGGACCAATAACACCTGAACCACACGACCTAAAGGCGATGTCGCTAAACGGAACATCTGCGCTTGTTGGATAAAACTCGGAGAGATCCAATAATTCAAAATAAAAGCATCGCCACGCAGTTGCCAAGGCGGTAAATGTGTCAATGCAGTGTCCGACGGTATTATTTGCGTCATCATTGTTCTCGTTTTAATAATGGCAGAATAATTACTTTGGCTCTAGACTAGCAAAATGATTATGTTAGTCTAGAATCATGATAGAAAACAGTAAATTAAGTCACTACAAGATTAAAAAAATTATTCAATGCTTTTGTGTTGATATTCCTGCTTCCAAAACAGCC